>JBFFMO010000640.1:0-3426 GCA_041554035.1 Allomicrovenator sp.
GTGACATGTTTCTTCCCGGCGACATGTTCATCGGCGACCTTGGGGGCGCTGAGTATTTCGCGTCGGTTCGTTTGAACGATGTTGATATTCAAAACGTCGGCGTTGTCGGTGTGGACCTGCGTGATGTTGGTGGATTTTTTGCTGACGTGAGCATTGATGGAACACTGGATTCGGTTGCGATCGGCGGACTCGCCGATGGTGCGGGTGGCCACGGCATCTTTGCTGACAAGCCGTCGTTCCTGCGCGCTTTGCGTGTCGACCTTTCAGATAACGCTGGCTCGGGAATGACTGTTTATGATCGCACAGGGAGTGTCGGACGCCTCATGATGACCGAGTCTATCTTGGTGAATAATCAGGCAGGTGGTTTTGTCGCCATCGCTGACTTCAACGCGACATCCATCCTAACTGCGACCGTCGATACAACGACTTTTGTTAAGAACGGTGGAACGGGTGCGCTGGTGGCAAACCTGAATATTGATGTGCGGAACTCACAGTTCATCTTGGGTCGATCGGTGGCGGCCAACGCAATCGTGTCCGGTGGAGACGGCCTGACGGTCGTGAACAGTGGCGCCGCACAAATGCTGGATTCCAGCTTCATCGGAAACGATCAATACGGTTTGATGCTTTCCGGTGTTGAGGGTGGAAAAATCGATAATTGTTCCTGGGTGCAAAACAAGGGCTCGGATGCGGTTTCCGATGACCCCTCGGTTTTTATCGGTGACTCGATCCCATCGCTCTCAACTGCGTCGACTTATGATCCGACCAGGCCTTTGGTGAATCCTCCTGAGATGTGATTTTGAAGTTTCATGACCCGACCAAAGAAAGTGATGTCGCGCGGGACGACCTCTTAGAAGTCGTTCTGGAAAGCGCTGATGACGGATTGGTTGTGTTCGACGAATTGGGCGGTTGTCGTGGCATGAATACTTCCGCGCGCAACCTGTTCGAGCTTCAAGAGGGAACAGACGTCCGCGACGTCCAATCCTTGGTCCAAGTCGTTCCGCGCCAGTTTAGGGCACTTCTGGAACGCCTGCTGGTCGGTGGGCAGGATGAGTCCGGCACCGTGGCGGGTGAACCAAGGGTGCGCCTGAGCAAGCGTTGCAGCGCGTCTGGTTGGGTTGTGCTATCGATTCGCGAGTCGGGTGGCGCCCAGACCCTCCGCGAAACCAATCTGCTCGCTCGTATCGGCCGGCTCCGCAGTTCAGAGTCTCGCCCCACCGACTTTCCGTCGCAGATTCTTCAGCTTCTTTTCGAGGAACTGCCCTTGGATGTGGCGGTATTCGCGGTTCTTGACCGCGACGTGTTGCGCCCTGTGGCCTGGCAGGGGCTCCTGCTTGATCCCATTGGAGCTCCGATTTCTCTGAGCAATCCTGTGATTCAGCGCGCTGTTTCGACCAAGGAAGTGATTCCTGTAAAGGGGACTGAACTGAGCCTGAGTTTTGATTCGGACGATTATTTCATCGTTCCGCTCACGCGAGCCGGAGTGGTCCAGGGCATCCTCCAGATGAGCTTCGTGGCCTCCGTCGAAGAGTCGTGGGGTAAGGTGGATCTTGGCTTTTTGAAGGCGTTGGGTGAGTACATCGCGCACGCATTGCAGAACGTCATGACCTTCCAGCGGCTCGCCGACGAGGAAAATCGGCTCCGACTGCTGGTGCAAAGCCTGCCTGAGGGCGTGCTGGTGTTCGACGGTCGAGGGGAAGTCCTCATCTCCAATCCGGCGGCCTGTGAGATTCTGGAAATGAATCTCATGAGCCTAAATACCGACCCACGACCTTACCAATTGCGTGATGCTTCAATGAAGGTCCTTGCCCGAGCGGAATGGCCGTTTTTCCGGGCTGCTCGGTTGGGGCAAATGATCCAGGATGAGTCGATCGTCATGGATTTTGACGGGCGTTTTAAATACGTCGAAGTGAGCGTTGTTTTGCTGCCCGGAGTCGACGGGCGCACGACCCATTTTTTGGCGGCGCTGCGTGACGTCACCCAACGCACCGAGGACGATCGGCGAAAAGACGAGTTTCTTTCCGTGGCGAGTCATGAGCTGCGCAGCCCGCTGACGCCTCTGCGGGGTCTTATTCAAATGGCTTTGCAGCAAGTCGAACGCGGAGAAAAAGTGGACGTGCAGGTCTTGAGTCGCGCCAACGAGCAGACTCATCGACTTTCTCGTTTGATTGACGATCTCCTGGACGTGAGCCGGATCGATTCAGGACACCTGATCGTGACGCCGGAAGGCGTCGACCTCTTGGCGCTCACGACCTCGCTCGTTACTCGACTTTGGCCGGAGGTTCAGGTGGTTTGCGAACGCCCTGTGATGGCGTGGGTTGACCCACAACGGATCGAGCAGGTTTTGGTGAATCTGGTTGAAAATGCCCGCAAACACAGTGGGCACCGTTCTCCGATTGAAATCCGGATTTCGGAAACCGGTAATACCGTGGTCCTGTGTGTATGGGACGACGGGAACG
The DNA here is from genome assembly GCA_041554035.1 of Allomicrovenator sp. Classification (GTDB taxonomy): domain Bacteria; phylum Myxococcota_A; class Bradymonadia; order Bradymonadales; family Bradymonadaceae; genus JBFFMO01. The sequence goes on from JBFFMO010000640.1 coordinate 2,457, forward strand.
GCATCGCACCCGAGCATCTTCCCCATATTTTCGACCGATTTTATCGGCTCGCGGGCCCGGCGTCGGGCACGGGCCTTGGGCTGAACATTTCGCGCCAAATTATCGATCAGCATGGCGGGCAAATGCGGATGGAAAGCGAACAGGGTAGAGGCACCGCGGTGTTTATCGAGTTGCCCCAGCGATCTCATTAGGTCGCGCTTTTAACTTATTGCAAATGGGGGTTAAGATGCGGGCAAATGCTACGAGCACGGGGCACGAATGAGCGAGAGCAATGGATGGCAAGCGCTGACTGACGGAAACTTGTCGGGCGCGGAAAGGGCATTCCTTCAGACGATGGCAACAGACCGAGCCGACAGTCTTCGGGGATTGGTGAGGGTGCGTCTTGCACAGGGACAGCCCGCCGAGGCTGTGGAATTGGCGCAGACGTTGTTGCAGACCGATCCAGGAGCCATGAGCATTGCGCTTCTCGGCGAGAGTATTGGTGCGACGGGCAAACGCAGGGAGGCTGAGGATTGGCTGACGCGCGCGATGCATGCCGATCCCAAGGACGGTTGGATTCGGGCCGTGCTGGCTGAACAGAAAGTCCGACGCGGCCGTTGGGACGATGGGGGCAACGACATGATCGCTGCACTCGGCCAATCACGCCGCGACGAGGCTTTTGCCCATGTTGCCTCCGTATTTGCTGACCTCGCCGACGCCGTAGCGGCGGGCAAGGTGAAGGGAGACGACGCGTTAAAGCTTGTGAACCGAGTGGATTCGTCGGTCTCGAATAAGACCCCCGCGATGTCTCAGTTTTTTGGCGCCGTCCGACGAGCGCTTGGTAGCAAACAATCGATGGTCGTGTCCGATTTGCCACGGGCCGGTGCTTTCGCGGGTTCCGGCGCGCCGACACTTCGAGAAAAGTCGGTTTCACAATCCAAGAGCCCGCCTCCGATTCGTCAAGCGCCAGAGTCGCGTTCGCAATATTGAA
>JBFFMO010000641.1:0-3421 GCA_041554035.1 Allomicrovenator sp.
GGCTTTCCAAGCCTTCAACCGCGGCAAGGTCACATGGTTGGGCTTGGCCTCAAGCGTGACCTCGACGGCGTCGGGCGCGAGCCTCCGCAATTTTTTGAGGAGCGATGCCAGATGCTCGTCGCTCAGCGCAGTGGGTGTCCCGCCGCCCAGATAGACCGTACGTACGCTGCGACCCTCAAGGTCGCTTTTTCGAAGTGCTGTCTCTGCGAACAAAGCGTCGAGGTAGGCGCCATGCGAAGCATCGGGACGCACCACAACTGCAAAATCACAGTAGGGGCAAAGTCGATCACAAAAAGGAATGTGGACGTACACGCCGGCAGGGGCGCCGACCCGAGGCAGGATAGTCATTTCTTGGTGGTGGCCAGGTCGAGATTCAGACGACCCTCGCGAGCCCGAACTTCCAAAATCTCAGGTTGCACGCTTTCTGTGCCCTTCTCGCCGGGCTTGGGCGACTTCTCGAGCCGTTCCCAATCTGCACGTCCCCACTGGCGCGGAATCCAATAATAATAATTGAAATCCTCGGGCTGAAGCACCATTCGCTTGCCCGCCGGGACCGTGTCCACCTTGTAGAGGAAATTCTTATTCAACACGACGCGGACCCCGGTCCAATCGTCCTTGCTCTGGTTCTCAATGAAGAAGATTTGCCGGTCGAGCGGCTTGATCGTGTCAAACCCGTAGGTTGCGCCAAGCTCGTTGTCGGAATCATCGCCGGACACGAACCACGCAAAAGTCCCCGCAACAATGATGGCGTACACAAAGAGCACGGCAATCTTCTCAATTTGGTAGCGAGAACCACCTCTCATGAGTGATTCCGCCTGCCCCCGAATCTGGTCGAGCACCTCAGTCGCCACGATTTTCCTGATGGCTTGTGTTTCATAAGTCTTATAGCCCGAAACCGGCCCGCTGCGCCAGTCATCCGGACATCGTTCGAAAATCAATATTCCGCCCAAGCGTCGTGCAACCCTGAACCACCGACTCGTGACTCACCAGTCATTTAGAATGCCGACTTGACAAGCATTTATGCGGTCCTTATCAACATCACCCTGCATGCGGATTCAGATCTGCAGACTTTTTTATTTACCCGCGTGCACCATTTCGGAGTTTTGCATGGGCCATCCAACGACTCGCGGGTCCGCAGCATTTTACGATGTTGACGGAACCCTCATTAAGACGAATGTCGTTCATGCCTACGCCTATTACGCCCTCCATGCCCCGAAAATTTCGGATCGTATTGGAAGAACTGCGTCTCTTTTGGCGAGCCTGCCCTTGTATTGGGCGGCGGACAAATACGACCGGAAATGGTTCAACGACGCGTTCTACAAGAATTACGCAGGGTTCTCCGAAGACCGACTTATCGTGCTTGGGCAAGAACTTTTTGAGAATGTGATTCGTCCAAACATCTTTCCGGGCGCGCGAGACCTTATTAAGCGGTCTCAGGACCAAGGCCACAAGCAGGTCCTCGTCACCGGTGCCCTTGATTTCGCGACCCAGCCCCTCGCCGAGTATTTCGGCGTGGATGATTTCGTGGCCAATCGCCTCGATTTCAAGGACGGAATCGCAACCGGCGAGCTGCGCAAACCCATGCTGGCTGGCGCAAATAAGGCGCTCTGGGTTCGTCGTTATGCCGAAGAGCATAATCTCGACCTGGACCGCTCTTTCGCCTACGCCGACAGCGGCAGCGATTTGCCTCTACTTTCGGTCGTTGGCCATCCCTGCGCCATCAACCCAGACTTCCGGTTGAGAACCACCGCAAAGGCCTACCAGTGGCCAATTCTCAACCTCGACTGATCCCCTGTCACCAAAGATAAAAGCCTCGATGGAAGACAAAACCTATAATTGCGTTCGCATCCTCGATGAAGATTCTCCCGCGCGTTACATGCATTACGCCGAAGACTTCATGACCGTTAAGATGCCTGCTGGAACGCGTGTCGTGTACGCCAAGCCTCCGATGAAACCGATCGAAAATCGCCAAGCGGCGATTCGATACGCGTTGAATCACCCAGAAGGTGACGTGCCCCCTCTTTACGCCCAGCTTAAGCCAGGCATGAAGGTCACGATCGCGATCGACGACATTTCGGTGCCGCTTCCACCGATGCGTACGCCCGATCTTCGCCAACAGATGCTCGAGATCATTATTCAGATCCTCGAGGACCACGGCGTCGAAGACTACGAAATGGTGGTCGCGCTTGCGCTTCACCGACCAATGACCGCCAATGAAATCAAGCGGATGGTCGGACCGTCGATCTTCAAACAATACTACCCTGACCGCCTCTACAACCTCGACGCAGAAGACCCAGACGGGATGGTCATTCTGGGCCAGACGGATCAAGGCGAAGACGTTCAAATCATGCGACGCGCTGCAGAAAGCGACCTCCTGATTTACGTCAACATCAACTACGTCCCCATGAACGGTGGGTTTAAGTCGATCGGCACCGGTCTGTCTGGCTACAAGAGCATCCGACATCACCATAATCCCGCGACCATTTTGAAATGCGATTCGTACATGGACCCCGAAAACTCGGCGCTCTATGACTCGAATAAACGCATGGGCAAGATCCTGAAGGAACACCTGAACGTGTTCCATATCGAGACCACGCTCAACAACAAGATGTACGACGACAACTTGATGTTCATGGCCAAGCCCGAAGACGATTGGACGACCACGGACTCACTGAAGTTCAAGGCGTTCCAGGCCGCGCTCAAACGCGTGCCACGTAAGGGCAAACGAGCTTTGTTCCACAAAGTTCCTGCCGACTACGGCCTTATTGGTGTCAACGCCGGCGAAACCGAGGCCGTGCACGCCAAGACGCTCGAAAAATGCTGGCAGCAACACGCCGTGAAGCTCGAAGGTCAGGCCGACGTCGTCGTTTACGGGATTCCTTTCGAAAGCCCGTACAACGTGAACTCGGTCATGAATCCCCTGCTCGTGCATGTCATGGCGCTTGGGTATTTCTTCAACATGTACCGGGGCAAACCGGTCGTAAAAAAGGGCGGAACGCTCATCGTCACTCATCCTTGTTACGACGAGTTTGACCCTGAGCATCACCCTTCCTACATCGAGTTCTTCAACCGCTGTCTTTCGGAGACACGCGATTCGACGAAACTTGCGCATAAATGGGAGGCGGAATTCGCCAATAATCCCAACTACGTCGAGATGTACCGACGCGGAAATGCCTATCACGGCGTTCACCCGTTCTACATGTGGTACTGGGGCGAAAACGGCCGCGCTCATATCGGACGAGTCATTGTCGTGGGCGCCGAAAACGCTCATGTGCCTGAGCGTCTGGGTTGGCACACTGCGGCGACAATGGAAGACGCACTGGAAATGGCCCGAGATATCCACGGCCCCAATCCCGACATCACCATGATGCATCACCCACCGTTCCTCATCGCAGACGTGACGTGAAATCAGGCGGAAAGA
>JBFFMO010000642.1:0-3409 GCA_041554035.1 Allomicrovenator sp.
AGCCGGCATTTACGCCTTCCCGAGATCGGCACCGACGGACAACTCGCCCTTTTGCAGAGTCGCGTCTTGGTGATTGGATTGGGCGGCCTTGGTTCGCCGGTGGCGCTCTATCTGGCTGCGGCAGGGATTGGAACGCTTGGTCTGGTCGACGACGACGTTGTGGATCGCTCCAACCTCCAACGCCAGGTGATTCACACCGATGAGAGAGTAGGGCAACCCAAAGTCGACTCCGCCGCAAAGTCGATCGCAGCCTTGAATCCAGACGTGAAGGTCCTGAAGTTGCCGGTCCGGCTTGGGGTCGACAACGTGGACGAAATCTTTGAGATGGGCTGGGACATGGTCGTTGATGGTGGGGATAATTTCCCCACGCGCTATTTGGTGAACGACGCGTGTGTGAAACACGGAATCGCTCTGGCTCACGGGTCCGTTCATCGATTTGAGGGGCAGGTGACGATGTTTCATGCTGCCGGGGCGCCTTGTTACCGATGTTTGTTTCCTGAGCCCCCCGCGGCTCATCTGGCCCCTAATTGCCAGGAGGCAGGCGTGGTGGGAGTGCTTCCGGGGGTGGTCGGTTTGCTTCAGGCCAACGAAGTCATCAAACACCTGCTGGGTCTGGGTCAGTCGCTGTCGGGACGATTGCTCGTATTTGATGCACTCGACGCGACGCTTCGAGAGATTCGTCTCTCGCGAGATTCTGAATGTGTGGTGTGTGGGCCGAACGCCCAAAGGAACGGGTATCCTGATTATCAGGCGTTTTGCTCGGCGACCTAATCTTCGAGCGAGTCTTCGATCGATTCAGCGATTCCCTTCACGCTCGCTCGGCGTCGGATCGTGCCCACTGCCGATGCAATATCGTCGTGCAGGGATTCAGGCGCACGCTGCAAAAACTCTTCGAGTCTTTCTGCGGCCACGTTATCGGTCGAAAACGACAAGGCTCGCAGATAAGCCTGCTGCCAGTTCAGGTCGTTGACCGACTCAAGGCGGCCGAGCAAGAAGTCCCTCGACGAATCTGTCCTCATGCGGCCCAGAGCCATCAGCGCTCTGACCTGAAGGTTCACATTTCGTGAATCCTCAAACTCTGGAAACGGTTGGGTTTTTCCAATCACTTCGAGCAGCAGCTTCTCGTTGGCCGGAAGCGACTGGATGCCAAGGGAATCGATGACGTGTCGTTTGAGGATGAAGCTGACTTCGTCGTCCCGCAGCAATTGGCGGCTCACGGCGCTTGAGAACCCTCGTTTCCCTCGTTTCAGGGCGTCGGCAATGATCTCGGCTCGATTGGTATGGGGTGCGCGCAGGACTTCACGTTCCAAGAAATCTTGGTCCTTCTCGTCTCCATGAATCACCAGCACCGCATATCCAGCGCTCAAGCCGCGTGGCCAGGTTTCATTGGCTGTGTAGGTTTTGAGCGCGGGCACAGAGGACCCACCGTCTGGCCGGCGACCGATGGCCTCGGCAGCGGCGATGCGCACATCAGGCGAATCGTCTGAGAGGGCGTCTTCCAGGGCGATTCGCGCTTCCCGTGTGTCACGTGGCGCCAAAGAATGAATCGCGGCTCGGCGAACCAAAGGGTTACGGTCGCTCTGCGTTAGTTTGATCAGCACGGATTCGTCGTCCGCGATCTTGAAATATTCAAGCGTTCGAATCGCAACCATGCGCGTTCGGGACGACTTCGAAGACACGGCCAAGGTGGCCAAAATATCGGCCCCGTCGACCATTTCTGGGGCTTCCTGGAACAACTTGCGGCCGATGATGGATACGGCCCTTAATGCGTCGTCGGCGGCATCTGTATTGGGTTTGACTCGCATAACCGCAAAAAGGTCGCCAAGCACAGTGTGTCCTGCGCGCGCGATCGCCCGGACTCGTTCCTTGCGGATGCGCATGTCTCCATCCCCAAGCGAAGCCGTCAAAAAGCGGAGGTCGTCGGGTTCTGCGAGGCGTCCCACCATGCGCAGCAAGTCAGAGTGTTTTCTTGCATCTTCGGGCGGAGAGTCCCGCAAATACCTCACCAATTGCTGCCCCGCGACTTCGCGGTGCATTTCGAGTCCACGGCGCACCGGCACGTAAAAGGAGCTCTCAGGCGAGCCTTTTTCGAAGAGGTCGATCAGGATCGGTACGGCTTCATCGGAGGGTAGATTCACCAGTAGGGGAGCCACGCGGGCGCGGTCTTCGTCGGAGCCGCCCGTCACCACGCGGTCCAGAATCACGCCCAGTTCCTTACCAAGCGGCGAGGTCAACGTGGCCAAGCGTCGAGTGTTGCGGTTATCGCCTTCTTTGAGAAGTTTCTCGACGACCACGACGGCCGCAAACTCACTTGGAAGGCCATAGAGTTCCGAAACAGGCGTGATCTCGCTGATCGCCGTCGCGTGTGCTTTCCATGCATCGTCGCCCGTGGCGTTTCCCGAAACGCTGTCCAGCAGTGCCACGGTCAGGCACCGCGTACGAACACTTTCGGGAAAGCGAACAAAGAAGCCACCCACAGCCTTCATCTGGTCGAAGGGGGTGCTTGGAAGCGTGACCACCAACGTGGATTCTTCGGTGCTGACCAAAAGCCGAGTGGGGCGAGCATGAGATTTGTATTCGGCGAGGTTGGCGCCATTTCCTGGAAAAATCCTGAACCCGCGCAGCTTGAGCGAGGGATTGATGCGGGCGGTGACGAATTCGCCGTTGCCGTTGCCCGGCCGGCCCTCAACCCAGATCGAGTTCAGTCGTTCATCGCCAAGCTCAATGGGGCGGATCACGGTTCGCGAATCGTCGGCATTGAGACGGTCGCTCGTGGCCAAAAACCACAGTGAAAATCCGGGCAACGTGTCGTCCTGAAACGGCTCAACGGGAAGCAGGGCCGAGACAGGGGTGGCTTTGGCCACCAATTCGTCGATATCGAGTCCAGTCCTGAATCCGACCTGATCGGGATCGAATACCTGCGTGGCCGTGCGCGCGCCACAAAAGGTCGAGGGGCCGGTGGCACTCTTGACCAAATCCGCGCGATTATCCCGCACACGCACAATCAAACGCTCACCACCGTCGAGTTCCGAAAACCGTGTCGTTGCGACTTGTTTCCACGCCGTTTGTTTTGAACCGCGAGCGAACGCGACTTGGAAACTCGCGGCAATCGGTGGTGCGTTGGGCCCAGGTTCCGCCTCAAGAATCACCACAAACGACGAACCGATTGTCACCGTCGATGCCTGATAGATGTAATACTCGGCGCCGGCCCATTCGGGCATCGAAGCTTCGGCCAGAGTTTTGCGAGAGCGCGCGTCGATAAGGCGTGCGTCCCAGGAGTTCGACTCGGGTGCACGGTCAAGCACCACGCGCGTTCCCCGCGATCCAACGTCGTCAAACTTCCGATCAAAACAGGTCTGACGTTCCTGGGCGCTAAGAAAAACTCCGATCAAAATCAGCAGAACCAGCA
>JBFFMO010000643.1:0-3408 GCA_041554035.1 Allomicrovenator sp.
CCGATGCCGACACCGACGCTGAAGAACACGTAGACACGATTGTGCCCACGGTCTCAATCACGTCCGGAGCCAAGTCGACCATGGCCGGGAACTATCGGCTCGAAGGCATCGCTTTGGACAACAAAGGCGTCACGGGATTGAGCTATATCATCGACGATGCGCCTGCCGTCCAAATCACTCCTGTTGCCAGCCCATTTACGGTGGACCTGTCGCTCGACGACTCGGCCAGGATCACGGTCACGGCCATAGACGCTGCCGGAAACGAGGGTTCAGCCGCGGTCGAGGTCACTCGCGCAAGTGTCGATAAGCTCACAGCTGACTTTAGGGTGTCGGCTGGACCTTCAACCTATGAACCCGTGGTCTACGATGCTTCGATCACCGTTGACCCTCTGGGCCGCGAGCTGACCTACGATTGGGATTTTGGCGAGCTCCACACTGGCGTTGGAGTCAAAAACACCTACCTCTACACGACGCCCGGGACTTACGCCGTCAAACTGATCGTGCGCGCGGCCGACGGTGAGACCGACGAAATCATCCGCAACGTTATCGTCGTGGACCCAACGGCAGCGGCGATGGCCACGTTGAACGGAGTCGTGTTGGACACGGAAGGCGCGCCCATCCACGACGTCGAAGTCCAAGACCGCGAAGGCCAGGTTCTGGGCCTGTCCGATAGCGAAGGACGGTTTTCGGTCACGGCGGGCGCCGGTGTTCCCCTGGTGTTTTTGTTTCGGCGGGCGGATTACGCCACTCAAATGCTTCGAACACAGATCGAGGTGGGTGAAACAGGCCTGGTCGCGATTCACATGACCCCAAGAAGCGCGCCGGTCTTCCTGCTTGATGCGGCGGCGGGCGGCACGATCGCGGGGCCACGTGGAGCGCGGATTGAAATCCCCGCCGATGCGTTGGTCGACGAAATGGGCGACTTGGTGACCGGTCCCGTCGCCGTGACCATCACCCCCATCGACCTTCAATCCAATCAGGTACTTGCGTTCCCAGGCCTCTTTCACGCCTACACCCCAGACGGCGTCAAAGGCCAGCTGGCGAGTCCGGGCGCGATGGAGGTCGAGCTATCCCAAAATGGTCAGACGGTGCGACTGGCGCCCAATGCGCTCGCCACCGTCGAAGTCCCATGCACAGTCGCAGTAGGTCAATCAGGGATTCCATTCTGGTCGCTCGTCGAACGCACAGGATACTGGACGCAGGAAACCCCAAATGCGCGCATTCAAACGGCAACATTTGGCGCCGTCACCTTGGTGCAAAGAGTCGAAGTGGCGCATTTTGGCTGGCTTGGTGGCGCGTCATTCGACCCGACACCCCCGCTTTCCGTTCCCTTCGAATTCAGGAGTGGCGGCGTGTCGGTCCCCGACGAATTCACGTTGGACATCACCTACACGTGCAATTCCCCCGAGGCGTCACGGCAACACGTTACGCACGCCAGAAGTGGCGACGAAACGATGCTCATCTACGCCAATTGTGATGCCAAGATCCAAGCCCGCTCGACTTCAGGCCGCTATTTTGGCGAAGCGCTCGTGAACACGGGTGACGGCACGGCCCCTGTGGTTGTGGATGTTCTGGATTCGGAGTCCTTTCCAGTTCTGACCCAAGGGACTCCGGTCCAAGGCGCGCTGCTGGCCAACGGGAAAACCTATTACGCGTTCAATGCCATGGCCGACAGCGGATTTGGTCTGCGCGTCAAATCGCTGGTGGGTGTGTTGAGTGGCAAAGCCTCATTGCTTCCGCCGATTCGGATTGGGCGACCCTCAGAAACCTTTGATGCCACAGGCGATACCACGATTTATGGGACCGCAGTTGACGCGGGACTCTGGGTCGTCGAAGTGGACGCAACGCTTGGAAGCGGAAATTTCGAAATCGAATGGGTCGCCGACCCACTGCCGGTCCTCGAAAACCACGCGACACAGACGTTCTTATTGCCGGTTAGCGGGGTTTTGGAATTTGTCGTGAATGCCTCAACAAACGACCTCGCACGAATCTTGGCCACAGGCGGAGAAAACATCCTTGTGAACGTGCAAGATGGCAAAGGAAACGACCTTTTCTCGGCCTTCGGCGGAGTGGCTGATACGGGACTGTTTCGGTTGGAACGCGGCGGCACGTATCTGGTCCAGGTTCAAAATCTTGGCGCTGAGGCGACGATCGCGCTCACCTTTGCACCGTCGGCACCGCCCGCCGTCATCACATCCACTCATTTGGCGACCCAAGTCCACTTAAGCCCCGCACAGGTCGGCGTTTTTATCTTGCCGCATATCGGCGAATCCGGGGTGGTAGGTCACGCGCAAAACACGACCGTGAATGACCCTGCTCCTCAAATTTCGATGTTCCCTGGAGATAACAGCACCCTGCTCAATCGTGATTTGGGACTCGACCAATTCAGAAATGCCGAAGAGACCGAGGCCTTTTCCGCGCTGCGCGTCCCGGTTCATGCCAACCAAAATATTTACGCGACCTTCGTGACGGCTGCGATGACCGACCACGACGAGACCAATTTCGACCTCGAAATCGACCGTATGGAGAAATCCGACACCATTCTGGTTGGGACGTGCACGGGAGCCCAAACGCCTTCGGTCACGGCTGCTGCCATCGCGCTCGCAAAATACGGAACCCTGACCCTTTGCCCTGAAGACCACAGAAGTTTTTCCGGGCTAAAAATGGACCAAGAGTACTTCACGCTTAAAGGCATGGACCGCGACCTTTCGCGACTCGTCCCCTGGTCCACCGCCAGCGCAGCTCTTAGCGCTGGCACCTACCGTCTGGCTCCGACTCCACAGATATACGAGGCCATCTTCGAAGATTTCACGATGATCAATCGGGCGTTGGGAATCTTTATCGATGGCGCTGACACCCTCCGCATCGAGCGGGTCAATATTGATGCAGCAGCACCACTGAATTCAGGACTCGAAAGGTCGCGCTGCCTCTATGCCGCCGGCTCGTTTGGTGCGGCGAGCGTCGTCGATTTCCTCGACTCGCGCTGCACCAACGTGCAGGAAGGTCTGGGTTTGACCACGATCGGCACCGTGACCGTTCAAGACAGTGTTTTTGCTGACGTGCAGGGCGCAATCGTCGCTCCCCTACTCACCGGCCTGGCGACCATCACGGGAAATGACATTACGCAGTTGAGCGGGACGGAAGCGATCTATTTGACGTTGCGAAACCCGACAATTTCATCGCCGTCCATCCAGTCCAAGATCCAGGCGAACACGATTCGACTGTCTGGACTGAATGCTATCGGAATTACCTTCGGTTATTTCGCAAATAACGGTGACCTTTTGATCGATGGAAACAACATCATCGGCGACGCGTCGGGACAAACCGGAATCCGTGGCGTCAACAGTGCGACCAACGTCTATGCGGGCGTCGTCAACATTCAAAACAACATCATCCGCGATGTCGGAA
>JBFFMO010000644.1:0-3408 GCA_041554035.1 Allomicrovenator sp.
ATCGTGGGGATTTTGCACAAACTCAATAAACCAATCGCGACGTATGCGTTTTTCGACGTGGTTTAGAGATGGAATCGCGGTCAGATGACGGATATTTTTCTTCCATTCTACGATCGTCGATTCTGGCCAGAATTCGTCGAAGACTCCGTTCTGAATTCCCAGATGACAGCCGGTACAAGACTGGTCCAACGCCATCGGCCGGACGTCACTCATCCCAAGGTGGCAGCGTTGGCATTCGAACTTATCGACCGTGGGGCGCACGGATTTCCAAACAGCCACCGGCTTGTTGACCGGTGGGGTGTCACAGCCCACAACGAGAAGCGCGATGACCAACCCAATCAGCCTGATCAAAACACGACCTGATTCAATTGTTCGTGCTTCAGTTCGTGAACTCGGTCCGCGTCCAATTGCATGTTGAAAAGTACGTAGCTGAAAAAGCCCGTCACGATCATAACAAACACGTAGCCCAAGAATCGGCGTCCGTAGGACGTGAAATCGATGAGCCCAAATAGCGTGAAAAAGACGGCCGCAAAAGTGAATCCGCCAAAGCCAAAAGGAGACGTGGAGGTCGCCAAAAAGAAACCCATCCCGTAGCCCGCAATCACGGACGAGAGCAGGATGGCGCGGGAAAAAGCCAATCTATTTTCAAGGCGCGGCCCGTAAACAATCCTCAAAATGCTGCCAAAGCAGACTCCCATAATCGCAAACTCGGATGGGTACGTGGTGATATTAAAGTTACCAAAACAAGCCCAAGCTGTGCAGGGAAGCACGAGCAAGAGTGCGATGAAGGGAGCTGCGATGCGAATCATGGGTCCTCCTGTGAAGCGGATTTCCAGATTGCCCGAAGGGAATGGATTTCAAGTCGCACCGATGTGAAACCTCTGTGAAATCAAGTCATGCAAGGTTCTCATAAAGACGCGCCTGCGTCTGCGATCTGGCGAATCAGCGGCGTTTGATGGTATTCTTGGGTGGGCGTGAGTTTATCACTTGGTTTCTTTCGACGGCACGTTATGTCTGAATCACGCTGGTTTGTAGCTCTTTTGGTCTTGTTCGCCGCGTGCTCCGACGCGGCCCCCCAAGACAAACAGACCGATGATGCCGGAACCCACGATGTTGGGATCAACGGCGACGATGCCGGGAGCGACGTACTTCAATACGACCTTGGGACGGATGCGACTAACGACACAAATAATGCGTCGGGACCTGTCGTGGTCGAGGTCCTCCAGACCGGCCAAGCTGTTGTCGCAGAACAGTCTTTCACTTATGAATTGGCGCGGGTCACGGACTCGGTTTCCGGGCATGTGACCTATGTTCAATGGAACCGTCCCGTGGATATGCCTTCGACTCCGCACCCGGTTTTTGTCTTCACCAAACCCTATGTCGGCATCGATTGGACGGGAGAGGCGGTCGACGAAAAGTGGACGGCGCTTGGCGCAGGAACGCACCCCGATGACGACGAACCCAGTTTCGATGTGGCCACGGGGAGCAGTATCAACTATCAACAGATCACTCCCTTGCAAGGTGTCGAAGAAGGCGCTGTGCCGCTTTTGAACAAGATCCCAACCCTGATGTTGTTCGGCCGATTCTACGCCGGGGGTTCCATCCAAGATGACCTTGACGACATGGTTGTTGGCCTTCGTTTTCTGGAAAACCGTCAGGATGTGGACCCGGCTCGCATCGCAATTCTGGGCGGATCGTGGGGAGGTTTCGAAGCGCTTTACACGGCAGCCTATGCCCCCGAAAGCGTGCGGCCGGCTTATGGTATCGCTCTCTACCCGCTCTCAGATTTCGCCCAGGAGACGGCTTACGCAGACCAATTTCCAACGCTTGCCGATGCCGGTCAGCGCGACATGTATATGAATTTTTTCGAACCCTACGGCCGGCGGATTCAAGCCACCGTTAGCGAAGGGCCTGCTACGAATTTTGCGGGTTTCACGCATGCCGACATCGCATCAAGGCTTTCGACTCCGTTCATTTTTCTTCATGACGATCTTGACACCCTCGTGCCCTTCACGATGGCTCAAAGCCTGGCCGAATCTCTGGGCGACCGTGCGCAGTACTTGTGGTTTCGCCACGAAGCCCCAGTCGACTTGAATGTTGATGTTCCATCTCATGGGCCCACACCCGCAGCCTTTCCGCTGTCGATGTACTCACTGACTTACGCGAGCGTACTGGTCGAGCTCCTACCAACTACGAATCCGTTGATCCTCGTCGCGGATTCCAACGAGTTCCTCGCCATGGTGCTGCACCTTCAGGCGCAAGAGTCACGTGGTCAGGGTCTGAGCGACTTTCTAAAAATGCTGGCCGCGCTCGCAGATGCACGTGTTCAGGTTTTTGACCTATCGGCCAACGGATTTGTATCTGGGCCCGATTTTGTCGTGGCAGGCTTCAATCAAGCCTTCGGAACAAGTTTCACGCCGAGCAATATTCAGGCTTCGCTTCTGGCCCGATGAGCCAAAACAGAGACAATTCAGACATGACAACTCTTAGAGAATGGCTGAATGAAGGCCACTTTTCGCTGGCGCTCTCGTCGGTTTTTTTTGGGTTTTATGCCCACACAGGAATGCTCTGTGCGTTGTCGGAAGCCGGCCTCCAGCCAGCGGCCCTCTCGGGATCGAGCGCAGGAGCTTTGGTCGCGGGGTGTTTTGCTGCCGGACTTTCCGGCGACGAGATCGCAGCTGTATTATTTGGTCTGACGCGTACGGACTTCTGGGATCCCACACCTGGCCTTGGGCTCTTGAAAGGCTTAAAATTCCAGTCGCTGCTGGAAAAGACTCTGCCTGTGACCGACTTTTCAGAAACCCGACTTCCGGTATCGGTGTCGGTCTGGGATATGCGCCATCGGCGCACAAGAGTCATCCAACACGGCGACCTTTCGACGGCCATCCGGGCGTCGTGCGCCCTGCCCGGTCTCTTTCAACCGGTCGCGCATCCTGTGGGCTGGCTTTTGGATGGTGGCATCGCAGACCGTCCGGGTGTGGCCGGCCTGCGCGGCAAAGAACGTATCCTCTACCATCACCTGCATGAAAACGGAGTGAGGCAGCAGGACCTCCCTACGGGTCCGCAGAACTTGCTTCTTGGAGAGTTGCCTCGGGTTTCGCCCTTCCGACTGGAGGCCGGTCGAGACGCGTTCGCTGCCGCCTTTCAGCGCACCCAATGGGCGTTGGATGAGCAGATTACGCCACGTTCGAAATGAACGCGGCGATATCCGATCACGCTTCGTTGATCGTCACTTTGATCATTTGAACGGGAGTCTCGGGACGGTCGTTGCGATCCGTGCGGACATTTTCGATCTTGGTCAGGATATCCATGCCTGAGATGACTTTTCCAAACACAGGGTGTTTCGAGTCTCCGGCTGAAAACCAATCCAAAAAAGAGTTATTCGCGGTGTTCATGAAGAACTGGGAC
>JBFFMO010000645.1:0-3406 GCA_041554035.1 Allomicrovenator sp.
CCAGACTTCTCTTTCAACTCCTCAGGCTTCTTTGAGTGGACCAAGAGCGGCAAGGCTCGCCGACCTACCTACATTCACTTCGTGGATGATCTGGGGGCCTTTGCGGGCGTCTGGGATATGTGGAAAGGACCAGATGGCCCCATCGTATCGTGCTCGATCATTACCACCACGCCGAATAAGCTCGTTGAACCTCTTCATGACCGGATGCCGGTCGTCGTGTCGCCCGATGATTACGCGAGCTGGCTTGATCCATCGACTTCTATTGAACAGATTCAGACACTGATTCGGCCGTCGCCCGAAGACCTTTTTGAAACATGGGCAGTCTCTGAAGCGGTCAATTCGGCAGCCCATGAAGGCCCACATTTGATCGAACCCATCGAGTGAATCTAGTGAGTGTTTGGCAGGGATAATGGCGCATCTTGGGGCTTAGCATCGGGCCAATGCGGCATGGTCGTCTTGCCCACGAGCACGTCCACGAGCTTGCGCAGGCGAACCCAGATCGATTCCTGGACGTAGGGCACGCCATGGCGGTGGCAGATTTCGGCCACGCGAGGTTGCGCCCGCTGATACTGCAGCATCGTCATATCCGGCCAGACATGATGTTCGATTTGATAATTCAAAAACCCGTGCAGGTAGTCATTCACATCACCGCCTGTTCGATAGTTTGTAGAACCTACGATTTGCCGTAGATAAAAGTCTTCGCGACCCTCGATGGCGGTGTCGAATCGGTAGAGATCTTCGCCCGCGTGATTGGGCACGATCACGATGAACGCATGCAGATTTGTGAGGACCTCCGCCATGAGTCGATTGGCGAGCACGCTGAAATAGGCCCACTGGCTAATGAGTAGGAAGGGCAGCGGAATCAGCACGTAATGGAGCGCGACGTAAGGAAGGTAGCTCCGCAACCAAAGCTGGGCTCCGGGTTGAACGAAGGGAAAGAAGACGCGCCAATCCATGACGGACTCAGGCAGTGCGTCCGTTATATCTCTGCGACGTTGCTGCGCTTCGTAGAGCGTGCGCATCGCGTTCGGCGGGTAATAGAGGATCTTCCAGGTGAGTGCGCCCAAAAACACGATCAGATAGCGCAAAAACCGCGGTAGCGAAGAGTCACGAAGCCATTCGAGATTATGCTCCGGCTGGTCCGGATCGTGGACCTCGCCGAGCTTATAGTGGTGCAGCGTGTTGTGCTCGTGGCGCCATGCTTCGGGGTCAATCCAGTCGGTCCAGTCGATGACTCGCCGCCATCCCTTCGCAAACACTTTGGATGTGTAGTGTTTTGGTATATTGGGGACCTTGTCGTAGCCCCGATGAATGACGTGGTGTGCGACCATCGCCCATCGCCCAAAGATCGCCGTGCTGATCAGCAGCGCCGAGATTGGGTTGGGCGCGATCCAGGCGGTTCCATAACCAAAAACGGTCAAGAGATGGCCCCAGCGCACGATCTTTTTGAGGTGCGCGAGGTCGTCTGCTCCCACGTCGGCTTTGAGCTCGTCTCTGAGTGCGTTTAGGTCCGCCTCAAGAGTGGCGATATCGATATCATGGGGGTTCAAAATACGGCCTACACGAAACCCACACTCACGTGGCGTGGTCGCCGACAAATACGTGATCGTGTAGCCTCCAACAAACATCATTTGCGCGTTGGGGAGCCTCATGAGTTCTATCGAGTCAGAAAATGTGGAGTTTGAAGGCGCCCACGGGCATCGATTGGCGGGGCGAATTTATTGGCCGCCCGGTCGCAAACCGATCGGTTTTTCGCTCTTCGCGCATTGTTTTACGTGTTCCAAAGACCTTGTGGGCGCGGTCCGAATTGCATCCACCTTGGCTGAAAAAGGATGGGCGGTGCTCAGCTTTGATTTCACGGGCCTTGGAGAGAGTGCAGGCGATTTTGCAGAAACCAATTTTTCATCAAATCTGGATGACCTGACCGGCGCGGCTGATTTTCTGCGTCAAAACTACGAAGCTCCACGCCTTCTTTTTGGCCACAGCTTGGGCGGTGCAGCGGTGATTGCGGCGGCAGAACGAATTCCCGAATCGACCGCTGTGGCGACGATCGGCGCACCCTGTGACCCGTATCACGTCGCTCATTTGATCGAAAAACAGGCCCCAGGTTTGAAGGGGGACGAAGAAGCGACGGTGCAGCTTGGTGGCCGGCCGTTTTTGATCAAAGGCCAGCTTCTTGAAGACCTTGCAGAACAGACGCAGATGAAACGTCTGGCCAAGCTGGGCCGGGCATTATTGGTGATTCATTCGCCAGTCGACAAGATCGTCGGCATCGAAGAGGCCAAACATATTTTCGACGCCGCGCGACATCCAAAGAGCTTTGTCGCTCTCGATGGAGCCGACCACCTGATTCGGCGTCGCGAGGATTCCGAATGGGTCGGCGGCATTTTGGCGGCGTGGGCCAGTCGTTATTGACTAGGATCCTTCATCATTAAGTACCGGTCGCATAAGGGTCGAACTCCGCGAGTTCTATGGCTCGCATGTGTTTGAATAATCGCATGGTCCTGCGGACCAATCGCATGCAGGCCATAGGGCCTGCGCACCAGTCGCAGAATCGCAGAAATTGCAAAATCGGCCAGTCGCAATACCGGGCTGGAGCCTCTTACGAGTACTGGCGTTTGATCCGTCGCAGGGGTTGAATCCACTCAGGACCGATCCGGTCCCACGGAACGACGATCTCGAATTGCAGGGCTTCCGCCGACGACATCGGCTGCGATTTTGGACGTAAGATGGCGCCATCTGGTGCTTTGGAAGCCTCAAGGAGCGCCTGAGCCAGGGCGCCCGCGATGTCTCCACTCATGCCATCCAGATAGGCATTTTTGGGCCCGAAAGTCGTGTTTGGAATCCGCCCTTTTTGTGGCGTGCCTGGAACAACGGCGTGCACGCCCACCCGCCCTGAGGCGGCAAATCGCCGGATATTGGTGATATGGTCGTCAACGAGGATTCGGATGTCATCAAACCCCGTCTTCCCCGCTAATTGCGCAAGCTCTGGGAGTTTGAACGAAGAGCTGAAGGGGCGTTTCTGGAAATGACGCTCCATGATCGCGCGATTGGAGGAATATTCAAAGATAGAGGCCCCAAGACGCGTATGAAATAACGCCGATTCGGCCATGGTCGCGTAGTCCCATCGCGTGAAAATACGTGGGTGTCCGCGCCATCCGGAGTACCGATCATTTTGCGCCGGTTCACCGACCAATTCTACAAACCCTGGGATATGTTTGCTCAATTCGTAGAGCCGCCAGGGGTAGCCGTTGGTCATGATTCGCATATGAGGATCTTGCCCCAAAGCCAAGCTTTCGTGGTGCATTCCCCATATCAATTCGAAGATTCCTGGTTTTAGCCGAACGGTCTCGACATGGCCAAATCGGCCACGCACAGCGTGCCCGAAGCCGCGCAGGAGTTCCGG
>JBFFMO010000646.1:0-3403 GCA_041554035.1 Allomicrovenator sp.
ACTCAGCACTGGCGGAAGCACGGCTCGCCGAAATCCAATTTCACTCGGGGAAAACCGAAGAAGCCGCGACGATGGCCGGCTACGCTTCCGAACGCTTTCTGGAAATGGGCGACACCCTGGCCGCGGCTCGCGTCGCAGTGACCGCGAACCTCATCACAAATAACCCCCAGGGGATCTTTGAGTATTTTGACGCCGCTACCGCGACTGGAGACCGTGAGACCGCCTACGAAGCCGCAAGCGCCCTGGCACAAGAGAAAGCAGATGTGCGGCGAGGACTGGATCTGATTGTGGCACTGGCTGCATTTGACGCATTCCAGGTCGATCCCATCACGGAGTTTCGAGCCAACCAGGCGTGGAGTAACCTCTGCGCGATCTCCGAAGCCCTCGTCACGGGCCTCGACCCACAAACACTGGAGACGATCACTGCAAGATGCGGCCAAACGCCGACCGACGCCGCCGTGGCCTCATCGCCCAAACTGCTCGAACAAGCCTATGAAGCCCTTCGTGCCGGCCGGCTCGATGAAGCCAGTGCTGGCGCAGCCGCAGTGGCTGAGCTTTCGAAGGCCGATTTCACGGGCGCCGCTCAGGCCGATATTCTTGAAGCTTCCATCCTCTGGGCGAAAAACCTCGACGGAACGCCAAAAATCCAGGAAGCCATCGCGCGAGTGGAAAGCGCAAGTGACCCTGCGCTGGTCGCACGAACGCTGGGGCAATTGGCCTCCGACACCGCCAGTCAGGGGCAATGGAAGGCTGCTGCTGAATTACTCGGCGGAGCCGTCGCAGCGTGCGCAAGGACTGGACAAATTGACGACCGCCGGACCTTCGCGATTCAACAAGTCGAGGCCCTTCACGCTGCAGGTGATTTTGCCAACGTCATCGAAGCTTCAAATAGAAGCCGCCCATGGCTCGCAAATTCGGGGGCACGAGGCATGGCCTCGCGGCTTAGGCTAGAAGCGCTGGCAGTCGATGCCAGCCAACGCCTTGGTGTCGTTCCGCCACCAAGCGATGCGCTCTTCGCTGAGGCCGAGCCCGCCGTCGCTCAGAACGCCTACATTGATTTTGCGGAATTGGCCTACGAGCGACGGGATAATCCCAGCGCACAGACCTATTTGAGCGAGGCCCAGAAACTCGGCTCGGATATTCGGATCGATGTGTTGAAGCGTTTGATTCTTGCCGCTACGGATTTCCCAGCCGCCGGTGCAGACGCGATGTTCCTACTCAACGGCGGGGCCACCCGAAGTGAGTTGTTTGGCCTGGCGTCGGCTTTTGCCCAAACCCACGACGAGTTCTTGAAGATCGAGAGCCTTGCGAAAAAGCTGGGGGATACCCGCGAAGGGCGAGCCGCCATGGCAGAACTCGCGTTGCGCAACGGAACGCTTGCCGAGCTTGAAACCCGGGCCCCCTCCAACAACGAAACCTGTCTCCTTGCACTCTCGGCTGCACAGAACCATCCCTCGGGACTCGATGACCTGGCTCGTTGCGCTGACCTTGCATCAGCGCGTGGCGTCGAAGCCGATGCCATCTTAGGACGCCCAGTTTCCCATGACCTCTACCGACGACAGGCCCAGCTTGTCGTCGAATTGCAGCCCAAACAACCTCTGGACGAAAAGAAGCTGAAGCGACTGGAGGACCAAGTTTCCAAAACACGAGAAGCAGGCGGCGAACCCCTTCGCAAGGCGTTCAGCGAATGGATTTCTTACGAGATCGCGACGGGGCGCGGTGCCGAGGCGTCCAAACATGTCGACGATGCCAGCACTGTTGTGATCACGCACGCACCCGCGGCGCTTGCTGATGTCGAAAGGCTTCGGCTTCAGTCGATGGCAGCTGCAGGGAAGTGGCCTACAGCATTTCAACACGCCCTACGCACCATGAATGAAGTCGCTTTGGACGGAAATGAGGGCGCCGAATTGGCGTATCTTGCTGCCCGTATTGCGCTCGTGGTCGGAGCCCGTGAAGTGGCGCGACCTTGGCTTGACCTCGCGGCGTCGCTTGTGGTCAAGAACCCTTCGCTGTCACGCCGCATCCAAGACACGGCCAAGCTTTTCCTTCTGCCGAATACAGCCAAATGACTCAGAGTCCACGCGCACTATTCACTCGCCTTCGCGGCGTCAGGACCCATAACCTCCAGGGCATCGACTGCGATATTCCGTTAGGAAAATTGACGGTGGTGACCGGGGTCAGTGGGTCTGGAAAATCGAGTCTGGCCTTCGACACGCTCTACGCTGAAGGTCAACGCCGATACACCGAGAGCCTGTCCACGTATGCACGGCAATTCCTGCAACGCATGCAGAAGCCTCCTTTTGATCTGCTGCAAGACGTGCAACCCGCAGTCGCGCTCAGGCAGAAAAACGAAGTCACCAATGCCCGTTCGACGGTGAGCACCGTGACGGAATTGGACGACCATTTTGGGCTGCTTTTCACCCATGCGGGCATCACGTGCTGCCCTGAGTGTGGGGCCACGGTTCGTCGAGACACCGTGTCGTCGGCCTCGTCCGAAATCACGTCGTGGGAAGAGGGCACCAAAATCGTTGTCGTCGCCGAGGTCGTCGTCGACGACCCCGAGCATCGCTCAGCGATCCTGCGCCAGATGATCGGTGATGGTTTCCGTCGTTTCTACGAAAACGGTGAGACGATCGACGTCGCAGAAGAAGACGTCGAACGCATGCTAGACCGCACAGTCTACCCCTTGGTCATCGACCGCCTTGCGGTAGGAAAAGAAGGGCGCCAGCGCATCGGAGAAGCCCTTGAGACCGCATACGGTGTGGGCAAAGGTCGAGTCCTTGTCTACGAACACGAGACTCAAAAAGTCCACGTCTTTGACCGAGCTTTTCGGTGCAACGCGTGTGGCAAAGATTTGGTCGAGCCCCAACCTGCGCTCTTTTCGTTCAACACATCCTTGGGTGCCTGTCCGGCATGCAACGGTTACGGCCGTAGCATTGGTCTCGATTTTCGAAAGATCATTCCCAATACCGGAAAAACCCTATTTGAAGGCGCCATCGAGCCCTTTGCCTCGCCGAAGTTCTCGAGCTGGCATCGAGGATTGATCTCCGCCTGTGCCCGCGAAGGCATCGCCATCGATATTCCCTTCAAGCGGCTTTCCGAAGAAGAACAAGACTTTGTGCGCGATGGTGGAACGGGTTGGGCAGGCATCCGAGGATTTTTCGACGAGCTGAAGGAAGAACAATACAAAGTCCATATTCGAGTCTTCCTCGCGAAATACCGAGGATTTGACGACTGCGTGGCTTGCCGTGGCACCCGATTGAGTCAAGACGCCAGAAATACGCGGGTGGCTGATAAGACCATCGCCGACATCTGGAAAATGCGTATCGAAGAGGCACGCGACTTTTTTCGAAATATCGACCTCAGCACCACCTTCCACGAACGCGTCGCCACCTTGCTCGAT
>JBFFMO010000647.1:0-3388 GCA_041554035.1 Allomicrovenator sp.
AGTAGTTGTAAGGCCCGAACAGCGATTTTGTGGGGGTTATCTCGTTCATGTTTCCGGTAGCTTGAAGGTCTGCGGCGCACTCTAATCGAAAAGACGTCAACGAGAAACGCTTAGCCAACGATTTTTGCAATCAATCGAGCACGTATCCAACCGCATCCAGATCGAACCCTGCACTTGGGTCCGCGCCGGACTCGCTGAGGTCACGAATTCGCACGAAACGTGCGCTGTCGATACCCACAGTTTTGAAATCCAGTGGGTCACCACCTGTTAACACAGGGTCCAAAGGGATGACCTGCTCTGGATCATAGGCCAGTCCTGGCCGCCAACCGGCACAGGATTCTATCCTGTCCGGTGGCTCACAAGGAAAGACCGACCATGTCTGCCCGTCGCGGCTGACCGACACCTCACCGTATTCTGCGAAGACCGTATCGGGCTGTCGTCGAGGGATAAAGGGGTTTTCGAAAACGATCAGGTCCGCTCCTGGCTGATCAAAAACCTCTTCACCTAAGTCCAGAACGATTTCACCGCCCACGCCAAGGGAAACGACGTCGGTCGCTCCCTTGTTGAGTCCGAGAGGCATGGGCGGACCCAATACGACTCCGGGCATCGAATCTGCGCCGTACCCAGCACCAGGGCCGGGCGTGAATGAAACGACCGAGGTTGCGTAGGGCGCAACGGTTTCGGTCGCTTCAGAGCACGCACTCGCCCCGATAAGGAAAATGGCCAGTGCCGCTTTCATTGGCGGGTCATCTTCGTCCATGCAAATCCGCCACATCCTTCGCCATCAAGGTCGCTGGCGTCGGCGACTTCTGTTGAATTCAGTGCTTCGTCGACCGAGTCGAGCGCAAAATCGACGGTGCAATAGTAGAACGAGTCGGCGTCGATCTCGGTCCATTCGATCAGCGAATAGGTGTCCGGGGCGAATTCCGCATCGATTGGGCTGAGCAGGACCGCGTAGTTGTCGTCGTTGCCATAGAGCTCGATCATCGACTCTTCGAAGCCATTATTCCAAGTCGTTGCGGTGATGGTCTCTGTGGCGTCAAACGAGTTGTCCCACGTCCCCAGAATCTCGATGTCGAGGTTGGCCGTGTTGTTCGTTCCGTTGTTGGAGTTGTTGTTGGTCGCGACGTTGTTGGTGCCGTTATTCGTCGCGTTGTTGGTCGCGACGTTATTGGAGGCGTTATTCGTCGTGTTGTTGCTGGTGTTGTTTGTTGTGTTGTTGGTGTCTTTGTCGTCGTCGCCGCAGGCAATGAGTCCAAGAGTTCCAATGACAAGAAAAAGCAGTGCTCGGTTACGGAACATGATGTTCTCCGCAAATGTCCGAGCGAAAGGAGAGAGTGAATTCGGCGCAGGAATACGTCGAGTCCCCCTCGCTTCCGACCCGAAGCGATTAGGTGCGTACGTTTCGAGGCAATATCCTGGCTCACGGGTCATCCTCGCCTGACACCTTCCCGGTTTCCCAGTGGTTCTTGTCAGGTTCGTCGCCGCCTACAGTTGCGGGGGCAGCGTTGGCTTCAACCAACTTCCTGCCTCGATACGTTTCAATTTCAAAGTGTTCCAAGTTGGAACGAGCGTGGACTACCATCACGCCGAATTCTTCGTCAAGCTCCCGCGTGACCTTCGAAGGACCTCGGTGATATGAGTGGCCGCTGGAGGTCATTATGCCACGCGTACTCTTACTTCATACTGGTGGGACTTTGGGAATGAAGGGCACGCCCTTGGAGCCCGACGTCTTTGCGTCGAAGCTTCAGGACTCCGTTCCCGAACTCGCTCAAATTGCCGACCTCGATACTCAGATTGTAGCAAATTTGGATTCCAGTGACGTCGGGCCCGAGCTTTGGGCTGACCTCGCGACCAGGATCGAAGCGGCCTACGACGATTACGACGGTTTTGTGGTCGTCCACGGGACGGACACGATGTCGTACACGGCGAGCGCTCTGAGCTTCGCTCTGGAGGATATTGGGAAACCGGTGATCCTGACAGGAGCACAGCGTCCGCTGACCGCGTTGCGCACGGATGCCCGCAGGAATCTTGCGGATGCTGTGGAGCTCGCGACACGGGATATCCCTGAGGTCGCGATCTGTTTCGACGGATTATTGTTACGAGGTTGTCGAACGACCAAAGGCAGCGCCCGGGATTACCGCGGTTTTTTGAGCCCCGATTGTCCACCCCTTGCGACCCTGGGTGTGGACGTGACATTTGGCCCGCATATCCGCCACACGAAACGCCCGTTGAAGGTCGATCCACGTTTTGATCCCCACGTTCTGTTGGTGCCCATTACACCGGGTATCGAACCGTCGATGCTCAGAGGGCTTTTTGAACTGGAGCACCTGAAGGGCGCGGTGGTTGTGGCTTTTGGCACAGGCACGGTGCCGACGAGTGTTCGCCCACTTGCCCCTGTCATTGCTGAGGGAGTGGCTCGAGGGTTGGACATTGTGGTGATCACGACCTCGTCTGGGCGCGTGGATTTTGGGCTTTATAAGAACAGCAAACCGCTCGAGGATAGCGGGGCGATTCCAGGTGGCGAAATGCGCGTGGAATCGGCGATGACCAAGCTGATGCATGCCATCGCGGCTTACGACGATCGTTCAGAACGTCGTGAGTATCTGATGCGCGATGTTGCCGGTGAAATGGTGACTTAGGATCGTCGCCGAAAGACGAGTCCGACAAACCAAAGCCCCATGAACCCCATCAGGTTCGGATCGCCGGTTGTGCAGGCCAATTGGCCGACGCCCACGATATGATTGGGGTCCTGCTGACCGATCACGAAGACATCAGCCGATCGTTCGCCCGTGCAGCCGTCAAAGAGTCCGGTGTCGGGGTTGTAGCGGTCACAGATCACGGATTGGGCGCACACGTCGCCGATGCCGTCAGCGTTGCTGTCGGCTTGGTCTGGGTTCGAAAGCGTAGGGCAGTTATCGAAACGGTCGTCGATCGCGTCGTTGTCGTCGTCAGAATCACAGACATCGCCTTTTCCGTCGCCATCACGGTCTTGCTGCTCGGAATTCGGAGTCGCGGGGCAGTTGTCGGAGCCGTCCATGACCGCGTCGCCGTCGGCATCGTCGCCACATAAATCGCCGCTCCCGTCGCCGTCTTCATCGGCCTGGCCTGGATTGGCGACTGCGGGGCAGTTGTCGTCTGCGTTGGCCACTCCGTCGGAGTCAACGTCGTCTGAGGAAACCTCGGAAACGCCTGCCGTGACCCAGATATGAGGCGTGTACGAGCCGGCTTCTGCGGCGATCGCGCCTTGTTCGCGAAGCCAGTCGCTCCATTCGGAGACCGAGGAGTACACCGAACCGGCGCATCCAGCGGGGCCTCGCGAGAGCGCGCCGAGTACGCGACCTTCGGAGTCGATGGGAGCTCCGCCGGAGTCTCCCTGACAGGTTCC
>JBFFMO010000648.1:0-3380 GCA_041554035.1 Allomicrovenator sp.
GCCTGTTCGCCGCCAGCCCTTCTGCGTCGTTCTTTTGGACGAGCTGGAAAAGGCTCACCAAAATGTATTCGATCTTTTGTTGCAGGTCCTTGGCGAAGCCCGTCTTACGGACGTGAATGGGAAAACCACTCGCTTTCAAAACACGATCATCGTGATGACGAGCAACCTCGGCGTGGACACGTTGCGCCCGGCGATTGGTTTTGAGCAAAGTGACGTTGAATCTTCATACGCGAGCCATTTCCGCAAAGAAGCCGAGCGATTCTTCAGGCCGGAATTCCTTGCCCGAATCGACCAATTCATTCCGTTCCGCCCCCTTCGCGCCAACACCGTGTCACTTATTGCGGCTCGGGAGCTCAAGGCCGTGGCGCAACGTGACGGAATCCGAGCCCAAGACGTCGACCTGGAATTTGGCGACCGCGTCGTTGAGTGGATCGCGACTCGAGGCATCAGCGAGAAATACGGCGCTCGACCACTCAAACGTGTGCTCGACCAACAATTGGTGTGGCCGCTGGCCCAGCTTCTTTCCGATAATCGGCCAGCCGCCAACGAATCTAGACTCGTCCAAATTGACGTTGAGGGAGAAAATCTGGCGAGCGCCAAGCTTAGTTTTAAAGTAAAAATGGTCGCCGGAGACGTGACTGTTTCGAGCGCGAGACAGCTTTTATTACTGGAAATAGATTCCATCGCCGTACTTCGGCGTCGGCTCCAATATTACACCTTCACCAACGTTTTTGGGGATTTGGAATGGGAAATATCCCATTTTGACTCCTCGAGTCTTTCACCCAATTTCTGGACCGACCCCAACGCTGCCGACCACGCAGCAAGGGCCGATCGAGCGCGCAAGGTGGTCGAACCCGTCCTCGAAATCTCGAGTGAATTAGCGGCCCTTGAAGACCTCGCCAACGAAGCGTTCCATGCCAGAACCTTTGCTTTGTCGACAGACCTCACCGACCGAATTCGGGAGCTTTCTGAACGAGTCGAACGTACGCTTTTGAATCTTTTGCGCGGCTCGTACGAAGATCCTGACCATTTGGTTGTATTTCTGGTGACAAGACAACCCGAAGATCCGTTCAGAAGCAGGCTGGTGGAATGGTATAAACAGCGAGCGCATGCACGAGGTTGGACCTATACATTCCTGAGGCCGATTCCCGATTACGACCGGCTTCCCAAAGCTCCCGACCAAAGCGCAGACGTGGACCGAGTGTTCTGGGAAGAGACACTGGTGCCTTCAGGCGCAACGGTTATCGCCATGGAATTCGAGGGGTTTGCGGTGCGTCCCCTGATGCGCGCCGAAGATGGGCAGCAACGAATCGTGTCGTCCGATGGCAATGGAATGATCGACGTTCATATTCTTGAGACCTACGACGCCTGGCCTTATCCAGACGTGATCGAGGAAGGAAGGACGACGTCTCGGATCGTGCGGACTTATAATTTCCGAACCAACGAAATTAATATGCCTGAACAAAAACCCATCAAATTAATCGCCGACGATCCGTGGCGAGAACTCGAGCCACATATTGGCGAATTGGTCTGGGAACTGACCGAAGGCGACTGGGACTGACGCATGAAAACAGTATTTTACGTATACGTCGCCCAGCCCAAGAAGGGCCTCTATGAAGCCTCGATGCCCTGGGTCGCCGAACTCGCTGTGCCCATCAAAGGCCCAAGCCCCGCTCAACTCAAAGAGGAGTTGATGTTTCGGCTGATTGAGGCCGTTCATGACACCCTTGCGCCCGAAGACTTAGACCGCCTGATACCGCCGATCGCCCCCTATTTAACCAGCGTCTACGTCGAATTCACGCGGCAAATCGATCCGGATCGACCGCCTGTGTCGCTTGCTGCCACGACCCATGTCGTGATCGGTTCACTCGAAGAAAATGGTCCCAAACGAATTTGGATTCCAAAAATTCCGGGCGCATGTGTCACTCTGAATACTCCCGACGATTTTTATTCGGCAGTTTATGATTGGGCCCAAAAATGGGCCGACGCAAATTTGGTCGAAAACCTGGACGCCCTTGCGACGGGATACACTGGACAAATCGAGGCGATGGAGGTGGACCTCGGGTTCCCATCTTTTGACACTTCGAAGAACACGCTGGCGGACGAGGGACGGCTCACTCGCCCAACGATCCTGCAGCAAGTCAGCACCAATCTTTCGCATCGCGCCGAGGACGAGTCTCTTCCCCCCGCGTATGGGCGTGACAAATTAGTCAGCGAATTAGTTGATGCTTTAATGAGTGATCGGCCGGGAAATATTTGTCTGGTTGGACCGCCCGGCGTGGGTAAAACCGCGATCATTCACGAGGCAGCAAAACGCGGTTACCAGCGACATCAGGCTTACCAAGGCCGCCGCGATATCTGGCAGACCAGTGGCGACCGAATCATCGCCGGCATGAGCATCATTGGTCAGTGGGAACAGCGAGTTGAGGCGCTTTGCCGCGAGCTTTCTGACCGCACAGACGTGCTCTTCATCGAAGATCTTCTTGGCACGGTCCGAGCGGGCCGCACCAGCCATGGCGACTCGAATGTCGCCCGCTTCATCGAGCCTTATCTTGAACAAGATCAGTTTTCGATTATCGCCGAAGCGACCGAAGAAACCTGGGCGCTCGCACGCAGCATGGCGCCTGGTTTTGTCGATAAATTCCGACGCATTCAGGTCCCCGAATTGTCGCCCAGAGACACACTCTCGGTTCTGAGTGAATTGATTCGCGACATCGAAGGCCACCACGCCGTGCGCTACACAGCCGACGCGGTCGAAACGGTCTTGGAATTGGGCCGCCGTTTTTTCCACGGAGACGCGTTTCCGGGAAAAGCCGTCCGCCTTATCAAACAATGCCAATACGATGCGCTGCGCACTCTGAACGACGACGAGACCTTGCAGGAAGTCCGCATCACGCCGGATACCGTCGCGCGCGTCGTGCACCGACAGACCGGACTTCCGGTCTCTATCTTGAGACCCGGCACCGGACGAGCATCCAAGGCCATTCGAGCGCATTACGAAAACCACGTCTTTGGTCAGCCAGATTCGGTCAATGCCGTGACCTCGTTGGTCACGACGATCGAACAGGGACTTTCCGACCCAGGCAAGCCTCTAGGATCGTTTCTCTTCATCGGACCGAGCGGCGTCGGAAAGACCGAAACCGCTCGAGCACTTTCGGTGGATTTATTTGGCTCAGTCGACCGCATGGTGCGTTTCGACATGTCCGAATTTTCCGAATCGATGGCGCTGACACGTTTGATCGGAACCCCGCGTAATCCCGACGGCGAACTCACAAGCAAAGTCAGGCTTCAGCCCTATTGTGTTCTGCTTTTTGATGAAATTGAAAAAGCCCATCCGCTGGTATTGGACCTTCTGCTGCAGGTTTTGGGCGACGGCCGAC
>JBFFMO010000649.1:0-3376 GCA_041554035.1 Allomicrovenator sp.
AAAACCACGATATTTTTATCATCGACTGGGGTACACCTGGGCCCGAAGACCGCTATCTAGAATTTGACGATTTTGCCGACAACTATTTGGGCCGTGCTCTTCGCAAAGCCTGCAAAGCTGCCGACGTCGAAAAAGTCCACGTGCTTGGCTATTGCCTGGGTGGAACGCTGACCACGATTCATGCCGCCCAACACCCAGAACACATCGCAACGCTGACCAATCTGGCCGCGCCGATCTCGTTTGATGACGACGGCCTATTGGCCAAATTCAGCAATATCAAGACCTTGGATTTGGAAGCGATGACAGCGGCTTTTGGCAATATCCCATGGCCTTTGATGCAATTTGGGTTTCATCTTTTGCGGCCCACGATGACGCTCTCTAAAGCCGTATTTGTGATGGATAAAGCCGACGACGAAGAGTTTCTGAATGGCTTTTTTGCGATTGAAACCTGGGGCAACGACAACGTGTCGTTCCCCGGTCGCGCCTTTGTCCGATATATCCAAGAGCTTTATCGGAACAACGCGCTGATCCGCGGTGAGTTCACGCTGAGCGGCGAATTGGTAGACCTAAAGACCATCGCGATGCCGCTGCTCAATATCGCGTTCCAACACGATAATATCGTGCCGGTCGAAAGCGCCGCGATCTTGAATGATTTGGTGTCCAGCAAAGATAAAACGCTGCTTCGCCTGTCTGGTGGCCACGTAGGCGCTGTCGTTTCAAAAAAGGCGGCCAAGGGCCTTTGGCCGTTGATTTCAGACTGGTGGCGCGAACAGGATGCGGTCCTCGAAAACAAAAACGTCACCCGCATTGCTGGCTGATTACTTTAGAGCCTCTGCACAGAAATTCGACGTTGAGGCGGGATAAGAGAATGCCTCCCGGTCCGTGGGCTCCAGCAATGCAGCCTTAAGGGCCTCGACAGTCATGCCTTGGAATGATGCAGGCAGGGAAAGACAGGTCGATGGCAAGTCGAGTCCTTGAAAGCTGATGACACCATCATCCCCGACTTCACCCATGGGAAATACCGTCGGTGTAAGGCCGCCATTATCATTCAAGAACAACACCAGGCGCTGGCCTGCCTGCATCCCAGTATCGCCCGTCCAACCTAGGCCTTCGGAGGTCAAAATTTGTGGTTCTGGCTCGCCGTTATACGCCGATTCGTCTGGCAACCATTGATCGTTGAACAGATACCGAGGTTGTGACGTCCAATTAAGCGTTTGCCCGGCACCAATCATGAAGATCAGGTCTTCGCCGGTTCCATGCAGGTTTTCGACAACACTGGCGTGAACCTTCAAAGTCAGGTTGACAGCCACTTTATCGCAACGTGTCAGCCCATCTTCAAGGCTCGAGGCCTCGGCAAACGAGTCCGCAATGCCAACCTGAGTCAGATCGACAACGACGATGCGGTCGGTCATCGCCACCAAGTCGCCCCCGCTGAGCTCCGCGTGGTTGTCTTCGGGCAAACACCCGTTTCCGGGACTAAACGCGGGCAGGTGGACGTCTTGAGCAATCACGTTATTGGTGGCTGCGTCATTGGACGCATCTGCGACATTATTGCCTTGCTGCTCGGTCCCATCATCATTTGAGCATGCGGACAAAAGCACGATCGACAAAACTAAAACACGCTTCATTTCCCATCCTGATTTATCGAGGAAAGATACTTCGACAACATCGACTGACTGGCAGCAGATCCAACAAGTCGACAAATATCAACTAACCTCAAATCACCCCGCAATTCCGCCACATCTGCTCGCCTATCATCCTCACTTAGTCGTCGTTGCCGTCGGCATCATCGTCTTCTGCGAGTATTCGGTACAACGAGCGCCGAAGATCTTTCAATAGCTTCTGAGCTTGCGCCGTTTGTTGCTCAGTGCCTGCTTGGGCGACTTGCATGGCCGCCATCGCAACCTGTCGTACAAGCTGTCCAAGGGCTTCTCCTGCGGATTCACTGGCATCCTCGTCGATCCACGGCGTGCGTTCCTCGATCGCCTCAACAGCCTTGGAACCTGCGTCGGTGAGATGACAGGTTTTGCTGCCGTCTTCACTGACCTCAAGCCACACGAGCGCTTCATCTTCGAGTTGCTGAAGAGCTGGATAGACCGATCCTGAACTAGGGCGCCAGGTGTTGTTGCTACGCTGGGCAATCTCTTGGATGAGCTGGTAGCCATTGCGCGGTTCTTCGGCCAACAAGAGCAGGATGGCGCTGCGAACATCGCCGCGACGGCGTCGAGACCGACGTTTGCCGAATGGAGGTCCATCAAAACCTCCAAAGCCGCCGCCGTGTCCGTGTCCACCACCTGGTCCATGTCCGCCGCCTGGCCCATGCCCACGGCCACGACCGCCGCCACCGGGTCCACCAAACTCCGCGTGACATCCGTGACCGTGGCCTCCTCGATGATGTCGACGATGATGTCCGTGGTGTTCGTGTGCGTCTTCACAATGACCCTGATGGCGCTCGGGGCCACCGAATTTATTGAATGGATGCATGGTTAACCTACCTGTGTTTGGCGGGTTTTCCGCCATTTCATCTGATAATCGACAACATGTCGACCACCTTAGTGACACACTAACGATAGGTAACGACATGTCGCTAGTCAACAGTGAAGGTATTTTCTATAGAGATATCTTGAACGCTGAGATGGGTAGGACATCAGCGCCCACTAACCCCAGCTAGTCGCATGGCTTTCCGTTTTCGATGATTTCAAGCGTACCAGGCGGCTCGTCCAATTGATCGACGATCCGTTGCACCTGACATTCATCAAGCCCTAGGTTGCGATAGGCGCGCAGATAATCGACCTGCGTCAGGTTCTGAAACCCATCGATGGTCTTCAGATTATTATTGGTGAGGATCGCCAACGACCCGTGGGTCTTCATGGCTTCAAAGCCAGATATTCTTGTCAGCGCATTATTATACTCGATCCTAAGACCCCCAACCGTCAACGCATTTATCCCTTCGATCGCTTCAAGTGAGTGATTTCTGAAAATCATAATGCTTCCAACAGTCTCGAGGTTTTTGAGTGCGGAAACTGACTTCAAGTTTGGATTCCCTGAAATATCAATTTTATTTTCCCCCGTTAGCTCAAACTCGGAATCTTCGGGCGGACCTACACGAACAAGATTTTCCAGTCCCGCTAGCGATTCTAATCCCGGGTTGTCTGATATATCGATACTATATGCCTGTGTAATCTCGCGAAAGGCGTTTAAATCTTTAACCGATTCGTGTGAGTCAAAAATATTCAATGAGCCGGCAGTTTTGAAGCCTTTTAATGCCTTAAACAACTCTGCGTCGCCACCGCCTATAGAAAGCCCCTTAGCATGGGTGCACGGCGTTTCACAAAGCGCCTTTGCTTCCTCCAGATTGCCACCATTAATATAAATG
>JBFFMO010000650.1:0-3372 GCA_041554035.1 Allomicrovenator sp.
CTTCTGGCGAGCGGCCTGGCTTATGGTCAAGTAAGTCAAATTCGAAGATCGGTTCGGGCCGCGCTTGCCCCCTTTGGATCGCAGCCTTCGTTGAGACTGGCTTCGCTGGAACCCGCTGAAATCAGTGGTCTTTTGGAGGGATGGTATTACCGGATGACACGAGCAGAAGATCTCGTTGATCTCTTTGTGGCCATCGTGGCCATTCGAAAGTCGTTCGGCAGCCTTGAAAAAGCCTATTTGGCATCGGACGGAACCCACGTCGAGCGCGCGTCAGCATGGGTGGGTTTGCTTCGTTCACATAGGCATCACGACGAACTGTCGCGCGGTTTTCGGTATTTGATCGCGGATCCGGGCCTTGGTGGCGTCACCAAACGGCTGCATCTGTTCTTCAGGTGGATGATAAGGCCCGATGACGGTGTCGACCTTGGACTGTGGTCGGAGGTGCCCACCGACGTCTTGGTGATGCCGCTGGACACTCACACGGCCCGCATCTGCCGATACCTGGGGCTTACGGCCCGCAAGACAAACGATCTGAAGTCTGCAGTGGAGATCACGGAGTCGCTCAGACTATTGGATCCTACCGATCCTCTGCGTTTCGATTTTGCGATATGCCACCTGGGGATATCGAAAGGCTGCGTGCATAGACGGACGCTGGAGCACTGCCCGTCCTGTCCGATCAACGACGTGTGCACGTTGGCTTGGTCAGTCGGATGAACCGATCAACTCGATATCCACGACATGAACGTCGATGGCGTAACGCGTGGAAATCAGACTCGTGATCGTCAAAATGAAAAATGCCGAAAAAAAGATCACGACAAGTTCCTTCCAGCTTCGTCCCTTAGAAATCACTGCAACAAGGGTCACGGTCACAAAAAAAGTGATCCCGATCACCCAGAGCAAAAGATAGGGCTGCACAGTGGTCACCACGGCGACCGGCTTCATCCAGCTCTCCATTAGTGCTCCGAGGCACGACGAATCAACGTCGAGAGGTTCAGGAAATTGATCAAGAAATGTGCTGCGATCGGCGCAATCACACTACCCGTCCAAACGTACAGCACTCCGATCATCCAGCCTAAGACAACCGCCATGATCGTCCATGCTGCGAATCTCCGAGGGTCGGGCCCGACGTGCACAGCGCCAAAAACCAGGCCTGCGATCACCACGGACGCAAGAACACTCCCCGTCCAGACTTCAATTCCGTGTTGGAAAAAGCCGCGGAAAAGGAGTTCTTCGCCCACGCCGCTCAACACAGCCAGACCGAAGGCTCTGGCCCAGGTGATCTTGCCCAACATGCTCGCGAAGTCGACGTTCAGGCGCCTCGCCCACTCAAAATACCGTTCCAACGCGTGGGAGATCACCACGACCACCAGACCAAACGAGATGCCGGCAACCAAGGACACAAGCGGGGTTTGGCCGCCCTGCCCTGCGCGTTGGAAAATATTGATGTCGAAGAGCCAGCCCAGAACAGCCGCGACGGTCGCCATGCCGGCGTAGAATATCGCTGCGGCTTTCAGCGGCAGCGCGGGCCGATCGGGGGTGTTTTCAGAGTTCATCGTCAGATACGCCGTGCTTCAAAAGCCAGGCGTCCGCCATTGCGTCTGCGCTGGGGTTCGTCGCAAAGCCACGGAATCGCACCATGTAGCCGTCAAAGTCGTAAACTCGCCAGTCATCATGAAAACGGCTTGTCCGCTCGTTGATCACGAATTCACTGAACATGGCATCGACGAAGTCGACTGCCGCATCCAGAAATCCGTCGGCATCTGCGGGATTCTTATGTTCATCATCCGTCAGGACCACGGCCTCCAGCTCAAGGCGAAACGACTCATCCGACGCTGCCAGAACAATCACAGCCTGCGTGCTCTCGAGAGTGCGGCGGGCAGCGAGTGCGATACTTTCGCCGGGTCTCAAATGGAGTCCCTGACGCGCAATCAACGCCTCGTTCAATTTCCGCAGTTCTTCGGCTGTCACAGGTGTCAAGTCGGCTCTTTTTCCAGTCATGGCGTTCCTTGGCCTTGTGGGCAGTGGCAGGCATTCATATACTCGAAGCTCGCTTGCACTTTGAGGCACATTTTGGCGGTGTCAGTACCACAGGTCCTTGGGGCATACCAGATGAAGGGCAAGCTCGCCGTTGGCGGGCAATCAGAGGTTTGGCTCGGGCTGCATCGTGGCCCCGGTGGATTCCGACGACGATGCGCCCTCAAGCTGGTCTTACCACCCGCATCACTCGACGATGTCGTTCGAAAGAACTTCTTCGCCGAGGCGCGATTGATGGCTCAATTCGATCATCCGAATCTGGTCGCGATGACCGATCTTGGGATCGATGAAGAAACCGACATTCTTTTCGCGGCGATGCCTTACGTGTCAGGCCGGTCTTTGGCGACGCTGATGCGCGACGGTGCTGTTGATTTCGAACTGCCTGACGTGCTGTGGATCATCTCTCGTGTCCTGCTTGCTCTGCATTATGCGCACGAATTGCGTGACGATAAGGGCCGCCATCTCGCGGTGATTCATCGCGACATCAGCCCGGAAAATATCCTGATCGGATTCGAGGGGGGCGTTCGATTGGTCGATTTCGGCATTGCGCTGTCCAGCATCAACCCTCGAAGCACTCGCATGCACGTCGTGAAAGGCAAGCTTGAATACTTGTCACCCGAGCAGGCGAGCGCGGTGCCGCGGATCACTGTGGGCACCGACATCTATTCGGCGGGCTTGGTGCTGTACTCGCTCCTGACGGGCACCAATCCCTTGTCCGGAAATCCCGACACGGCCCTTGCTCGAGCAAGGAACCCTCAGATTCGTCCTCTTTCGGACTTCAAAGAGTTTCCAAGTGATCTCCAACCGGTTGTGTTTGAGATGCTGCACGTCGATCCGCAAAGACGGCCCACGGATGCGCTAAAATTGGCGCGAACGCTGGTGAAGATGCTGCGACGCGCGGATCCCGAATACGATGAGTATTCGTTCACCGAAACGTCGAAGCGTATCCTTGGGCCACATCTGGCCGGCGAACGGCAGTTTTTGATGGAATTGCAGAGCGAGGGGACACAAGTGATCGACACCCGTGCGGTCGTTGGTGGTGAGAAACCGCCTCGCAGGAAGACCATCCCTGCGCGAATGCACCAGAAAACCCCAGTTTTTGAAGAGAAAAAAGAAGAAGACCTCGACGATATCTTTCGAGAACTCGAAGAAATCTACGAGGACTAATCGTCCATTAAGCCGTGCTTCTTGAGCAGGCGATAAAGATGTCGACGGTCGACCTGAGCCTGTCGGGCAGCGCGACTGATATTTTGCTTATTCTTCTCAAGCAAGCGCGTCAGATACACTTTCTCGAAATCCTCGATCAACGAATCTTTGGCATCTCGGAACGGGATGAAC
>JBFFMO010000651.1:0-3371 GCA_041554035.1 Allomicrovenator sp.
GTGGCGTTGCTCAGGTTGCCACCCGAGAACATGTCGTACAGGCCCATCAGCGAACCGCTCTGGGCGTCGAAGAACGCCGCCAGGGCGGAACGGTTGATCCCCGGAGTGGGAATATGCCCACCCAGGCGGTAGACCAACAGGATCATGGCGGTGAACAGGATCCGGCGTTTGAGCTCCGGGATCCTGAACATGCTTTTATAGCTGCCGGCGATATTCACAGCAGGAATTCCTTTGGCTGAAGGTTAACCGATCCAAGACACCTGCGCCCTCGGTCGGCCTGGAGCGCTCTCAACGAGAACGCATCCAGACTGCGCTTGATGCAAATGACCACGATACCGCCGGGGAACTGCTCGCGCGTGCGGGCCACGTCGACGAAGCAGCCGAAGTTTTTGCCGAGGGGAAACTCTACGGCAAGGCCGCCCGGAGCTATCAGCAGACCGGCAACGTCGGTCAGGCGATTCATTATTATAAAAAATCAGGAGACGGCCGCCAGGCCGCCAGACTCTACGCAGAGCTTGGTCAGCACATGGCCGCAGCCGCCGAATACTTTCAGGCAGGCGAACTCGGCGCTTCCGCGGAACAGTACGAATTGGCAGGGGATTTTCGGCGAGCCGCTGAACTTCACGAAAAAGCCAAGGCATGGCTGCGGGCAGGTCGGCTCTATGAGAACGCCAACGATCCTGTTCGCGCTGCCGAAAATTTCGTGTCTCATTTCGAAGATGCGTTAAGTCGGGCTTCTGGAGATCTCGAAGCGATTCAGAAAGACCGAAAATTCGCGCTGCGAGCTGGCGAGATTCTTCGTGAATCCGGCGACCTTCATCGTGCCAGTCAGATTTTTCAGGACGGCGGATATTTTGAGGAGGCAGCGACCTGCCTTCGAAGCACAGGTGACCTCACAAAAGCTGCTCAATTGCTTTTGCAAGCCCATCAACCCCTCAAAGCTGCCCAGGTTCTGGAAGAAGCAGGCGAGGCCATCCAGGCCGCCAAGATGAGAGCCGAAGCGGCTCTTGGTGATCGCGATTTTGCCACAGCGGCAAAAATGTTCGCCGCCGCCGGTGACGTTGAAAAAGCCGCAAAACTTTATGAAAAGCTTGAAGACTTCCCCAACGCCGCAGAAGCATTCGAGAATATGGGGGAGCTCACGAAAGCCTTTGACTATTACGTCAGGGCAGATCGACCTGCTCACGCTGCGCGATGTGCCGAAGTCTTAGGCCGACTCGACGATGCCGCCGAGATGTTCAGGAAGGCCGGAGACATCGACGGTGAGATTCGTGTGCTTCAGGCACAGGGCGACTATTTCCGCGCTGGGCGTTTGGAATTTGAACATCGGCGCTACGGCGACGCGCTCGCAACACTCGCGAATATCGACTCGCGTGATCCGATCTACCATCGCGCCCTTGAAATGCAGGGCGACGTCCTGCGGGCTCAGGGCCGTTTCGAGAAAGCTTATTCGAAGTATCGCTCAGCTGTTGGGGATCGCGAGTGTGTCGTTGGGACTTTGCCGCTCTACTACAAGATGGCGCGAGCCCTGGAAGAAGAGCAGGACCGAAGCGGTGCGCTTGAGCACTACAACGCGATTCTGACCGTCGACAAGAATTACGAAGACGTCTCGTTGCGCGTGAAAGCGCTTCTGGGTCGCGGCCGTCGCAATACGATTCCGGGCACAACCTCGAGCGGTATCTTCGCCGCGCCAGAAGGCTCGTCGCCTCACCGATACGAGGTTTTGGAAGAAGTGGCTCGCGGAGGAATGGGAATCGTCTACAAGGCCCGTGATACCGTCCTTGGGCGAATCGTGGCTTTCAAGATTCTGGGCGAGAACCTGCGCGAAAACGAGACCGCCGTTAAATATTTCCTGCGTGAGGCGCGAGCAGCCGCAGCGCTTTCCCACCCCAATATTGTCACGATCTTCGACGCCGGTGAGCAGGACGGCGAGTATTATATGGCGATGGAGTTCGTCGAAGGGACGACGCTCAAAGAGTTGGTGAAACGTAAAGGCGCGCTCGCCGAGGATCAGGTTCGATACATCCTCATCAACGGCTGTAAGGCGCTTCAGTACGCCCATAGCAAGGGCGTGATTCACCGCGATATCAAGAGCGGAAACGTCATGATCACCAGGGACAAAGCGCTCAAGGTCATGGACTTCGGACTCGCCAAATTCATGCGTGAGTATCAGAAGGACCATACCCAACAAGTGGGCACGCCGTTTTACATGTCCCCCGAACAAATCATCGGGAAGAACATCGATTTTCGCAGCGACCTTTACAGTCTGGGATGCACGATCTTTGAGTGTGCGACCGGTACGGTGCCCTTTTTCAAAGGCGACCTGTCTTACCACCACGTTCACACCAAACCGCCGTCACCACGTTCGGTAAATCCAGCCCTGTCGAGGGACTTGGAACGCGTGATCCTGCGCATGCTCGAGAAGAATCCTGACGAGCGTTATCAGTCGGCCAAAGAGATCATGGATGATGCGTTGCAAGAGCTCTAGTGCAGCTTTCGCATCCGCCGTCGTTTGACGCCCGGCAGCTTCTTTTCGGCCCCCCGACGTACGCTGTCGGCCTCACCTTGCCGGCCCCGAAATTCTAGAAAGTCCGCCCAGCGATAAAGCACCGCTGGATTGTGGGGATAGCGTTTCAGCAGGGTCTTGAAAGCGCGCTCAGCTTCATCGAAGCGTTCAAGCTTGCTCAGCGACTCAATGCGACCAAAGGCCGCCTGAACGTTTTCGGGGTCGTTTTCGAGGACCTGAGCGTAGACCATGCTTGCGTCGCGATGCCGGTTTTCTGCCGCATAAAGCGTCGCCAGTCGCAGTCCGTAATTCGCTTGCGAATGGTCGGCTTCCCAAAGCCAAAGGTAATGCGGAATGGCTGCGGGGGCGTTTCCGGCTTCGTCGTATGCAGCCGCCGCTTCTTTTCGAGCTTCCTCTGACGATGGGTCTGCGCCCACGGCCATGCCCGCGAATTCCAGTCGTCTTTCGTTGTCCTGGATGCGGGCCGCGATTGCGGCCGCAGCAAGGGCATCGGGGCAGCGCAGCGCCGGCGAGGGTTCGGCGGCAATCGCATTTCTCAGGGAGTCCATGGCGGCCGGAAAATCACCAGCCGCTTCGGCCTCGTTGGCCAACGCTCGATGCGCTTGAGCCAGCGATTTACGCGCTGTGTACTTGTCTGCTGACTCTTGGACCGCAAGGGTCGCTAGGTCCGTCGCGTCTTTGGCGCGGCCCTGTGCGAGCGCCTGGTTGGCTTCGGATACGTAGTCGCGCTGGGGGCCGCCACAGCTGACGAGGGACAAGGCTAAATAGAACGTGCTAAGCTTAATGAGCATGGAGCACGCATACCTTTGATGGGTCGTGCATGCAAAGGATGTTCGAGACATGA
>JBFFMO010000652.1:0-3367 GCA_041554035.1 Allomicrovenator sp.
CGTTTCATCCAGACGAGGTGCAGGTTTGGTCACGTGGTCGATCATGGTGGCCACCGGAGTGACCCCGATGAAAGGTGTACGTCCCGAGAACATTTCGTAGAGAATCACGCCCACGGAGTAGAGGTCGGTTCGGGCGTCCACTGACGAACCCTGGATGGTCTCGGGAGCCATATACCTTGGGGTCCCCATCACGACTCCTGTGGTCGTGAGCCGTCCACCGTCAGCGTCATGCGACCGAGCGATGCCAAAATCCAGAATCTTGACCTGAATGGTGGCGTCCGACATCACCGTCACGAGCGTGTTTTCGGGCTTGATGTCCCGATGGATGATGCCAAGAGCATGAGGCTCAGTCAGCGCTGCACACATCTGGTACACGATCTCAAGGGCGAGTTCTGGAATCACCGTCTTATGTTTCAAGATCCTGTCGAGCGAGACGCCTTCCACGAGCTCCATGGCGATGAAGTTCAATCCGAGTCGTTCATCCACGCCCGAGTCGAATACACGCACGATATTGGGATGCGAAAGACCGGCGATGATTTCGATCTCGCGCTGGAATCTCTCGAGGCGTTTTGCGCCCTGCACCCCGCCTGGCTTCAGAAGTTTGATGGCGATATCAC
Source organism: Allomicrovenator sp. (assembly GCA_041554035.1). Lineage (GTDB taxonomy): Bacteria > Myxococcota_A > Bradymonadia > Bradymonadales > Bradymonadaceae > JBFFMO01. The sequence goes on from JBFFMO010000652.1 coordinate 618, forward strand.
GCTGAAGCTTGGGCTCGCGCGATCGAAAAACGATCCCCATTCCACCTTCACCCACCACGGCATCGAGCCGATAGCGGTCGGCAATCTGAAAGCCAATCAGGTCTTCAGCCGCCAGCAGAACACGCGGTTCATCGGGCTCGGTATTTGGCGTTTCTGTGGACATAGACAAAGTCGTGGTGTCGACGCTTCAAGCGACTGGATTCGAATCCAATGAATAACCCATCCTGAAACGTGAATACACCGCAAATGGTTCAGGCAGAAATCAGATCAGCCCGGATTGGGGGTCACGCAATAACCAAGACATATCGTGGCACCAAAAGGCGGTGAGCAATCTTGATCGGACTCGCACTGGTAGGAACAGCGATAGACGCCGGAAAACGGCTTGCAAAGGCCGTCGTTCAGTCCCGCCTCGCCGCACTCGTCATCCTGGTCGCAAACGTCGCCGTATTGCAGCAAAGCCTCACACGTGACGACCGCCTCATTCACCGTGCAATACGTGGTTTCGGGTTTACCGCTGATCGATTGGCGCTCAACTCTGACCGGATAAGGTCGCATGCAATTGAAGGCCGATGCCCGATACAGGCAATATCCATCGTCGCGTTCGACGCCGTTGAACTTCATTTTTACGCAGTCTTGATCGCTGTCCAAACAATCGTCGTCCGACACACAGCGACCACAAGAGCGAACGGACTCAACCTGGGTCGTTGAACACGTATTGGTCGCAGGATCGCAGGTGTTTCCGGCACACTGGTTCTTCTTGGCCTCGGTGCATTGGACACATGATCCGTTAGTGCAAACAGGCAATCCAGGTTGGAGTGCGCAGTCGTTATCGTTTCGACACGCCACACAATTGCCACCTGAACAAACAGCGTTGTCGGCCGGGCAGTGAGCATTGGTGAGGCATTGCACACATTCGAGTTCAGAAACGTCGCAATCGTCGCCGCACCGTTGGAATTGTGGATCGCATTGGAAAGAACACGCCTTATTTTCGCAGACGCCGAACCCGTTAATGGTGTCGGGGCACGGCGCACACCGGTCTCCACAGGTTGCGTCAGCGTCGTCGGTCACACAGGTTCCACCGCAAGGGTGGAAGCCCGAAGCGCACTGACATTCGCCGCTGGGCTCGTCGCAGGTGCCGTTGATTCCGCACTGGGCGTCGAAGGTGCAGTCGAAACATGTCCCGGAGGTTGTGTTGCAGACTTGCGACAAACAAACACCGGGGTTGGTTCGGCAATCTACCGTGACAGGCATGTCGACCCGGACGTCGACGCTCATGTCCATGTCCAGGTTTGGCGTGGACGCGACGCATGATTGGTCCACGCATTGTTCCCCCAAGAAACAATCCGAATCGATCGAGCACAGAGCCCGCTGGGCATCACAGGATAACGAACCCATGAACAAAATGACGGCAAGCGCGCGGAAGTTCATGATCTAGAAACCACCGCAATAGTCGGCGCTGATGCAGCCCAAATCATCGGTTGGAAGGCATTGCGTAGAGCTGGTGCAGGGATAGGTGCACTGAAGAATGGCGTCAAACCCGACCGGTTCACAGCGACCATCAGCGATACCCACCGCACCACATTCCGAGTCCTGACCCGTGGGGCAAAACGACCCAAAATCAAGAATGGCTTCGCAAGTTGTATTCGGCTCGTTCAAACCACATACCGTCGTCATGGCGCCGTCGATAGGTGCCCGAGTGATTTCAAAAACCCAGGGGCTGGGGCAATCTTCAGCCGACTTGATAGGAAGACAGTAATTTCCGTGATCCGCGCCATTGAACTTAAGCGGCATGCAGACGCTGCCGGCTTCGCAGGCATCGGAAGCTGGGCACGCTTTACACGTCGTGACCGAAGCGACCGCGATTTGTGTGCAGGTACCGCTGAGGGTATCGCAAACATTGCCAGCGCAATCCGCACTGGAGCTGCACTCGACACACGCGCCTTCGCTGCAGATGGGCGCGCCTGCGATATGTGAACAATCCGTTGATGTCGCACACGCAACGCAGGTTCCTGCGTCACATCGAGCTTCAGCCGCACCCGTGCAGTCGGTGTTGCTGGCACACCCCACACATGCGTCGCCGAGAGGTACCAAGGGATCGTTGCAGGTGAAGCTACACGCCGTTCCGTCGCACATGATGTTGCCGTTGGACGGGCCAGCGCAGGGCTCGCAGCTCGTACCGCAGGTGGCCACATCGGTGTTCGACACACAAGCGCCGGAGCAGTCATGGAAACCACCAGCACATTCGCAGGATCCTAGATCCGTACAAATGAAGTTGGGGCCGCAGGCCTCGTCGAATTCACAAGGCACGCACTCCTTGGTGTTTTCATTGCAGAGCAACCCACCGGTGCACCCGTCAGCCACGCAGTCTTCCGCCACAATCATGACGTCAGACCCTGCGTCGACCGTGGATACATCAGACCCAGTGTCCGTTCCGCAAGCCGAGCCCGTACAAACCACGTTGTTGGAGGTGCCGTCGTCCGACGAACACGCCATCGCAAACACCACCAAACCTAACCACCACTTTGTCATGCCGATTTCCTCTGCAAGTATGCTTGTCACATAGGATAGGGCGGAGCCCGATGTGGTACAAGAACCTTCAACTTTTCGTGGCAATCACATGTCAGAACAACGCTTGACTCATAATTTGGTCTTTTGGATCGCGATCTTCACGGTGGTCGCGAGTGTTGTGCACCTTGTGCTGTGGGGACTCGGGTCCGATTTTGCGCATATACCGTTGATCGTGGCGATTA
>JBFFMO010000653.1:0-3363 GCA_041554035.1 Allomicrovenator sp.
ATTGGTGGCTGTGTACTTTCCGGTCAGGAGCCCACCGCCCAGCGGGCTATAGGGCATCACGCCTAATCCTTCGGATTTTGCCATGGGCAGAATTTCGACTTCGACCTGACGTTTGACCAGATTGTACATGGGTTGAATCACAATCGGCTTGGTCCAGCCCTGGTATTCGCAAAGATCCATCGCCTTTTGTGCCTGCCATGCCGAGAAATTACTCAGACCGATATACGAGATTTTCCCCGCGCGAACGAGGTCATCGAGGGTCCTGAAGGTCTCTTCCAGCGGAGTCTTGTCGTCAAAACGATGGACGTATTGAATGTCGATTCGCTCCACATTCAAGCGCTTCAGGCTTCGTTCGATCGCGCGAACGAGGTGGACACGTGATGCACCGTTATCATTGGGGCCTGGGCCGGTTGGGTAGTACGCTTTGCTGGCAATCACGACTTCTTCACGATGCCCGGCAATCAGCCGCCCTAAAATCTCTTCCGAGACACCTTTGCTGTACATGTCGGCGGTATCAAAGACGTTGATTCCGACGTCTCGACACGCCTTGTACATGTCTGCGGCCGCGGCTTCATCGGCCTGGTCACCAAAGGACATCGTACCGAATGAAAGGCGAGAAACCGAGAGACCTGAGTTACCGAGTTGGACGTATTGCATCGTAGCTCCAGAGCGTTGGACGGCGGCAAAATAGGGCCTGCTGCGTTTGGCCGCAACCCGCACCGCACTGCTCACCTGGATACCAATTCGCAACATTTCGACCGCATTGACCGATAACCTCCAAACGGAGGGAAATGCGATGTCATCCAGCACACACGAAGTCATGGCTGTAATCGCCTCAACGGAGGCGACCCAAATTCTTGAGGTGTTAGGCGTTCTTGTTGAAGGAACGGGCCATCGCGTGGACAAATCGGACTTCAAGGATTTCAGTCCGCCGGAACGATTTGCCGACGGCCTAGTGACTTTTGGCACACCTCCGACCCTGTGGGTCATCTTTGAAGCACAGCTCCATGTCGATTGGCGTAAGCCCTCCGCTTGGTTTGGTTATGTCGGGTATGCATTTCGCAAATATAAAGTTCCGGGTTTTCTGGTGGTCTTAACCAACAAGAAATCCGTCGAGCGCTGGGCGAGTAAACCCATTGAAGCGTTTGTGGGCCAGCGACTGTCGATTCTTGTGCTTGGACCCTCCACATTTCCCACATCGTTCGAGAGTGGATTGGTCCAGCGGGTTCCTTCGCTGGGAGTGTGTGCACTGATTCATGGGTCGACGCCCGAAGCGGAGGAACACTATTTTGATACGCTAAGTGCGGTCGATGAGGCGCGGCAGAGGGATGCACTTGATGAAGAAACGGCGAGCCTCTACATTGATATGGTCTTAGCGAAGGCCTCAAAAACGTGGAGGAAACTCATGGAGGAAAAAGTGAGTACTGGACCATATCTGAGTGATTTCATGAATCGGCTCTACCAGCGTTCGCTGGACGAACGTGAAAGAGGTCGTGAAGAAGGGCGAGAAGAAGGGCGAGAAGAAGGCGCTGAAAATGCCCTCAGAAGGGCCATTCGCCAAGTTGTCGCATTGCGAGGGTTTGAGCTGACTGAGGCATCTAACGAGTTATTAGATTCTTGCCACGATCTCGAGATGTTGAGCCGATGGCATGCTCAGTCGCTGAGCGCCGCATGCGCGGATGACGTGTTCGTGACGGCGTGAACTGACCTGCACCCTCAAGCTTTGACCCGCATCTTTTCATCGACGGAGGATTCACGCCGATGGAAAAATTTGATTTTGCAGTCATTGGAGCGGGTTTTGGCGGGTTAGCCACTGCGCTCGAGCTCGCCCGCGGAGGCGCCTCAGTCGCGCTCTTTGAAGCTCTGAAATACCCAGGGGGCTGCGCCAGCACGTTCACCCGGCGTGGTCATCAGTTCGAGTCCGGCGCCACGCTTTTTTCTGGTTTTGGTGAGGGGCAACTTTTTGAGCGTTGGGTTCGCGAGCTGAATCTGGATGTCGAGTTTCAGCCTCTCGACCCCCTCGTCGAGCTGCGTACTCCGAGCTTTAGCCTCGATATTCCGCGCGACCGTGGCGTTTTTCTAGAGCGATTTTTGGCGCTGCCTGACGCTCCCGTCGACAAGCTAATTCGTTTTTTTGAGTATCAGGAGTCACTTGCGAATACGATGTGGGAGCTTTTTGATGATCCCGCAATGTTGCCGCCTTTTGGTTTTCGCGAAGTGATCTCCCATATCGGCCGAAGTCCGCAGTACGCGTCTTTGTTGCCGATCGTTGGTCGGACGCTGGACGGTGTCCTTGGCCGTTTTGGGTTGCAAGACTATCAGCCACTTCGGACTTACTTGAACGCGATTTGCCAGATCACGGTTCAAGCTGGCGTCAAGGACGCAGAAGCTCCGTTTGCCATGGCAACGATGGACTATTTGTTTCGTGGCACCGGACATGTGAAAGGTGGAGTGGGGCAGCTGGCATGGGCACTTGCGCGGTCGGTCGAAGCGCATCAAGGGCAGCTCTTTTTCGCGGATAGGGTTTCAAAAATCGAGGCCGATCCAGCGGGTTGGGTCGTGTCATCAAGGCGGGGAACCATTCGCGCCAGAACGGTCGTGGCGAACATGTTGCCCCAAGATCTGGCGAGACTCAGCGGCGTGAATTCGCGGCGTCTATCCAAACTGGCAAAGAGGGTCGAAGCGGGCTGGGGCGCGACGATGTTGTATCTGGCGGTGGAACCGCAAGTTTGCGGGCATGCGCCCCATCATATCGAGCTGGTCGGCGACGAATTGAAGCCGTTTGTGGACGGAAACCATGTCTTCTGTTCGATCAGTGGGATCGACGAGGCCCGTGCCCCAGATGACTCAAGGACCATCACGTGTTCGACCCATGTTTCGGCAACCAAAATGCGGGGCATGAACGACGCGGAAAAAGCGACCTTCATTGCCGGTGTGCAGGAGTCGATGCGCCAAACCATTCGTGCTCGTGCGCCGGAACTCTTGGATGGCTCTAGGCTCGAGATGCCCGGCTCTCCGCGCACCTTTGAGCGGTTTACTTTGAGGTCCGAAGGCCTTGTGGGCGGGATTCCACGACGTGCCGGACTGGACAATTATGGCGACCTTTTCCCAAGGTCGGTTGCCCCGGGCCTCTACATGGTGGGCGACAGCGTTTTTCCTGGTCAGAGCACGCTCGCGACCTCGATTGGTGGCGTCAAATTGGCGCAGCATCTCTTGGGTTGAGGGCGCGATTAAGGCTCAAATGTCGCAATTAGGGCTCAAAATGTCGCGATTAGGGCTTATTATGTCGCGATTAGGGCTATTAATGTCGTGATTATGAATCAAGGGCAGGCATGACACTCGATGAATTACAAAAGCGCGTCG
>JBFFMO010000654.1:0-3347 GCA_041554035.1 Allomicrovenator sp.
AAGCGCAATGCAAATTCCGTGTTGCCGCTCACCAATCCATCGAGCTGTTGAGCACTGACGTCGGGCGACGTGATGCGTTGTTTTGATGAACGCAACACTTCGGAGGGCTCAAAGCCTGTGTTTGACGCACTTCCGCCACACGCCGCCAAAAGGCCAAGCGCGACCAACAACACGATATACTTAAAATTCATTTCGATGCCTCGATTCAAGTTGCTCCGTCATGTTCCCGCAAAATAGCAGCTTCCATGCCAGCGACTTTTTGGGATTCAGCCTTCCGAACCGCTTTTGAATGGCGTAAATACGGCTCATGAAGCGGCACCTCACATACGGTCTTGGCATCTTAGCCGTCGGATTGATGGCCTCGGTTTTTGCGATTCTGTTTCGCGGGTCGCTTTCTCTACTCAATCAGGCGGTCTTCGGAGTCCACACGGTTGTGGAAGTGCTCACAAGCCTTACGTGGTGGCAACGGGCGCTCTTCCCCGCGATTGGTGGCCTGCTGGGTGGTCTGGTCTCGCGAGCGATTGGCCCCACTGGGGGCGGAGTTGGAGATGTGATGGAGGCCGTGGTTCTGGGCAAGGTCAACCTTTCCCTTCGCTCCACGGTCCTGAAATCCCTCGCCTCCTGGCTCGCCATCGCAACAGGCGGCTCGCTTGGTCGTGAAGGCCCCTTGATTCAATTTGGCGGCGCCGCGGGGAAAACCATTGGACAGGTCCTAAAACTCACGCAGGGCCAAATCCGAATTCTGATTGCGGCCGGAACTGCTGCCGGATTTGCAGCCGCGTACAACACGCCATTTGCGGCCGTACTCTTTGTGGTCGAAGTCGTGATTGGTGTGGTCGTGGTCGAAGCCATCTGGCCCGTCCTGATTGCCACCGTCTTGGCCACCGCGGTCACCCGATTCGCTGTCGGTCCTGGACCGCTTTACGGCGAACACACGTTCTCGATGGAATCCAACTACGAGCTTTTTGCCTACGCGGCGCTGGGTGTCGTGGTCGCGTTTGGCGCGCAGGGATTCATGCGGGCCTTGTCCTTGGGCGAAAGGCTCTTCAAAAACCCGCGCCTTCCCATGCCCTGGCGACCAGCGCTTGGCGGTCTGCTCGCTGGACTCGTCATCGCTGTGATGCCTGAAATCGCAGGCAACGGCTTTGAACCGCTCTCCGGTTTGATCTCAGGTCATTACGCCTGGGGATTCGTTCTTTTCCTCATGATTGGGAAGGTCTTCGCCACGACGGCCTCGGTGTCTTCCGGCAGTCCTGGTGGTGTTTTTACCCCCACACTTCTGGTGGGCGGCTCGCTTGGATTCCTGTTCGCGACCGGCCTTTCATTGATCTTGCCCCCGGGCACAATCTCGCTGGGTGGATACGCTCTTGTGGGCATGGCGGCAGCCACAGCTGCCACCACCCACGCTCCGATCCTTGCGTGTGTGATGGTCTTTGAGCTCACCGGCGACTACGCCATTGTCCTACCTCTGATGATCGCCACCGCGATCGCCACCGCGGTCTCACGCGCCCTGCGCGAAGACTCCATCTACATGGCCGAACTCAAAGAAAAAGGCCATGACTGGGAGCTCACGCTAGAAGGGCGCGTCCACGACTAGTGGCCTTTGGCAGTTTTCGGTTTTCGGTGAATCTGTTTTTCGGCGGGCGTGACTGTCCTTAATGCGCCGGGCTCTCCTGACCGGCATTGCGACCGGTGACCAGTGCGCCTGACCGGCGACAGGTGTCTGCCCGCATGAGCGATACCCAAAACCATATTCGCAACATTTCGACATCATTGACCGATAACCCAGGACGACCCGCTCTGGAGGAGGTTCAATGCCCGGTCAAAATCACGAAGATATCATCGACTTCGTCGTTCATGATGCACGTGGCGTTCTCGACTACCTTGAGCTCGACCTGCCAAACGACATCATAATTTCAGCAAAACGCGGCCTCGACCTGAGCGAATCGACACCAAAACAGCTTCTGGCCGATGGGCGAATCGTCATAGGCAACCCGCCGATGCTTGGTCTCGTAATTGAGGCTCAATCAACCATGACCGAGGCCGTATGGACTGAAAAGCAGCTCAAATGGCCCCACTACGCTATGGCGCTACGAACCGAACTCAAGTGCGTGACAGAGACGCTGGTCATCACCACAGATGCGCGCATCGAAAAAATGGCCAGGCAGTGTGGACAGGCTCACCCGACGAACTTCTATTGCTGATGGTCCTGTATGGGCGGGAAGTCGACGGCGAGTTGATCGTGGAGCTGCCCGACGGGGCGAACGATAATGACCTAGAAAACCTTTTGGGATCTGGTATTCTCGTGTTTAGAAAGAAAACCCCCAGGAGGGTAAATTGTTGATTAAGATTGTGTTTTTGGCTGAATCTAGTGGCGCCGCAGTGCGTGAAACGTGGAGAGAGAACAAGAAGTGCATCATAAATCGGTATCATGAGGCGGACGGTACGATATCCGCCATTATCCCTTATGAGGACCGTTTCCACTGTCACCATGAGGTTTGCGGGCTTTTTTAAAGGTGTGAGCGGCAATTCAGCCACTAGCTTTCGCTCGGCATTGTCATGACGCCACCTTGGCTGACTTCTCGTCAGTCGCGATATCGCGCTTGGTAAGTTCAATTTGAAACTTGATTGTCCTTGTGTACCGCTCCAGAGTCGCCAGCTCGGCGGTCAGATACATCAGGATTTCAGGGTTGCTGGCGCTATCCTCTTTCAATCGCTTGAACGTGGGCTCCGCATTCATGCGGGACGATAGCGAGCTCACTCGGTCGAGTATATCGCTCATGATGCCACCGCCCCGGCCGACTCAGCCGCCCCTTTGATTTCGTTTAGCAACGCTTCCACAAGCGCCTTGGCATCAGGGCTCATCTTAGGCTTTGCGTGCGTCTCCAGAACCTTCAGAACCGGCATCAAGTGTGCCGCAAATACTTTCTGTTCTGGGGTGTCAGTCTTAGGTTCTGGGGTTGCTGCCATCGTATACCGCCTTTTGAATTCGAGTAAATTACTCATGATTTGCCGTCCTGGTCGTAGTGTTCGCGCAGCTGCGCTTCCATAGCTTCCACACCTTCAAAGGTGCATTCTGATATTGGTTCCAGCCCCAATGACTTGAACTTGGCCACGAGTACAAAGTGGACGTATTCCATGCGGAACCACTCGCCCCGCGTGTAGTTTGGCCTAGGTTCTGTGCTCATCGCTTGGCCTTCGCTGCTTTGACTTGGCGCAACATATCGGCCAGCTGTTCGGGCGTGCCATCGCACATAGGTGGACGCAGGCCACGCTTGCGCATAATTGGGGCTATCTCGCTGTACGCCTCAAGCGACCTTTGCTCGATTGATTTATCCGCCAAGCGT
>JBFFMO010000655.1:0-3345 GCA_041554035.1 Allomicrovenator sp.
CGTGGGTTATCCTCGTCTTCGACGAACCAACGAGCATCGGGGTAGTAGTCCTCGTCAAGCAAGTCGAGGGCGTTCATGCGATCGAGGTAGCGGTCGGTGAGGAAGAGATCGTTGATCATTTCCTCAAGGCGTACATAAAACGCGTCTTCGTGAATCAAGCGATCGAGCTCGACGTCGAGTGCTTCTTCACCGCCGGTGGCGATGCGGAAGTCCTCAGCTGCCGTTGGAAGGCGGCCACCCAGGTTGAGCGAGGCCTTACGGAAAGTCTCGGTCGGGGTGAGCAATTCAACGGCTTCTTTTTCGATCTGTGTCGTGGTGTCGCCACCGCAAGTCACAGGATTATCGAAGCGACGTAGCAGTTCTTGGAGCGCCTTGTACTCAGGACCATCTTTCTTGATGGCCTCACCACCGACATGCGCAATCTGCGCACTTGGTTTGAGCAAGAGGACCGAAACGCCGTCCTTTTGGAAGTCGGCGACGTCCTTCAGCATGGTGAAGTTCGCTTCAAGGAACTTCCCTTGTCCGCGCTGCAACACGAGGTCTGACGTGTCTGCGGAACCACCATTATAATGGCAACCCGCGCAATTCTGACCCATGAACTTGGACCATACCTCCTTTTGGAAAAACTCCTGGTCGTCGACACAAGCTGCCGCCGACTCCTCTTCGCCCTTGTCACAGCCCGTGGTCATTGCCACAACGCTTACGACTGCCAATCCTAGCCACCAAGGTGATCGCGTCATCCCTGCTCCTTCACGTTTGTCGTTAAAGTACCGCTTTCGCGGCCTCCGTCGTTTCTCGAACTTGTTATAATTTCTTTCTCAATACGGTAGATATCGCGATGAGTGGCGTCAAGCTTTGGCATGGCGCTCACCCGCGTCGTTACTGACGCAGCGGACATTCTCCCACACATTTCCCGACCTTCACCTACGCTGTCCCACATCCACTCCTGTGGCGTCGCCGCCATCTGAGACGTGGATGCTTCATGTAGGTGTTGTCGAATCTGTGTCATTTAAACCACACTTTTTCTGTGTTTGCTGCGGAACTCCGTGATCTGATGGTCTAATCGGAGTTACGCAACCGTTTCGCCTTTGGGCTTCACACTTAGGTTATTCACGTATCGTGCCATACGCGCCAAGTCCGCTCAATTACTCATCGAGACGCGTTCGTGTGATCCAAAGTAGGGCTATGTAGGTGATCAGACTTGATCGCAAATGAATCGTTTCTGGAGGGCCACGACGATGTCCTCGGCCTTCACCCGGTCGGGTTCGTCGGGCAGTGTGGACTCGTTCATCGCAACGTTGAGTTCGGCAATTTTTTGAGTCGCCCAGGCCAGAACTTCTGGATAGTCCATCGCGCCCGCCCGAACGCCTTTCAACCACGTGGCGTCGGGTCGTTTCACGTGAACTTCACCTTTCTGCAGAATCTCAAGCCCCATGAGCAGGAGCCGACAAAGGTGGGAGGCGTGTTTGGTGTCGTAACCATGAGCAGCCTCAAGCGCGGCCCGGGCCGGGTTCCGTTCGGTACGCCAGGTTGTATAATGTTTCCATTTTTTATGAGCGGCTTTGAACGCTCGCTCTGCGTTGGCATCGGGAAATCGCCATCGCCCCCCAAGATTCTGGGCTCGAAACTCAGCTGGTGTGGGTTCTTGCGGCGAGGGATCGACGATCCAACGATGATGTCGTTCGATCTTTTCCAGCTGATGAATCGCGTAATGACCAAAACGCAGGCCAACCTGTTTGGACAAAAATAGGTCGCGGTGGTCGATAAGCGGCCTACCGTACGTTTCATCGATGAAGAGGAAGTCGGCTTCGTCGGTAAAAAGCGTCTCGATGATGTTCGGGTTTCCCTCGAGTCCGAGGCGCACAAACTTATCCAGCGCGTAAATCACATGGTCATTGGTTTCGTCGGACCACTGCTCAAAGCGGGTCAAGCCCAGCAGATGTTGAGCCGAGGGAATACACACACCACGGGTATCGAGGTCGGAGCCTGCGGTATCAAGGCCCTGCGCCTTCGATCCCGCAACAACACTGAGGATAAGGATGCCCCCACCGATTTGTTCATTGCGGATGGGCAAGGCAAATCCGAATTACGAGATCATCCAAAGCGTCATACGTGGAGACTTCGTCTGGCAGTTCCGATGTCAAGAACGCCTGTTCGAGTTCAGCCGCAAGTCGTTCCAGAAAGGGCAGATGCGTGACAACGTCGGCAGGCAGCAATGCTGCATGCTCTTCACCGTGACGTTTACGTTCCATCAAATCGTGGACGCCTGCCTGAGGGTAGAGATCTAAAAGACTTGGAAGGTGCGCCAGGATTTGACCCGACTTCAGGACATGAATCCCCGTCAACACCACGCGATAGGCGTAGAGCATGTCTTTGACCGTCCCGGCTGGGGCGACGACATCTTTGAGTTTGTTGGTGATGAAGCCTCGGTAATGATGGAAAAGATGCCGAATCATGCATCCCTGCCCGACCTCCCGAAGCTCGTCGAGCCAGCCTCCATCAAGAACAAGCAGAGGCGAATAGAGCTGTTCCAGGACGTATCCGTTTCGCCGTGTCATCAATTTGGCGAATTTGCGAATATCGTGCGCAACCCAGTCGATCTCGAGCCCCGCTTGGTCGAACGAGCTTTCGAAGGTCGAGGTCTCTTCGCGCAAGGACAAGCGTTCGCTCAAGTTCAGCGAAAACACGCCACGGATATCGACGTCTGAATCCGGGGATTCAAATCCATAGAGGTGGGCCCCACTGATCGTCGCGAAGACCGGTGCCGGCCCCTTGAGGACCAGATCCTTGAATTCCACTGGCCGAAAGCTCATTTTTTGTCCTCTTTCACGCGGACCCCAGAAAAAAGCCGTTCACCGGCTTCTCCGAAGCCCCAGGTGCCCGCGAGTTTTCCGTTGGCTGCCTGAATCACCCCGATAAGTGCCGGAATGTAGAAAAACATCATGATCGGGAAAAACAGGCCACACGTGAGTCCGGTGAGCATGGCCGAGACAAAAAAGGCGACGAAGGTGACACCTGACGCCTTGGCGTGGTGCAGCGCGAAGCGATTATCACGCGTCATCATGGGGATGATGAAAAGCGGCAACCCAAAGAGGATACTGGCGTAACAAAGCACGGCCATGGCTCGCCCAGCAGCGACCTCTTCGTCCAAAAGCTCATCGTCTGCATGGGCTGGCGCAAATCGTTGGAGCGGCTGATCAGGAGCCGCGTCGAGGCGAATTTCGGCCTCACGCGGTTCCTCGTAATCCACCCATCCGTCGGTTCCCTCTCGATCGTCTCTCACGCCGATTTCGCCTTCTTTTTCTTTGCGCTCGCCTTGGCAGCTTTGGCCTTTTCTTCGGCGGC
>JBFFMO010000656.1:0-3339 GCA_041554035.1 Allomicrovenator sp.
CGGCATCGACCCTACTGCCCCGGGAGGGACCAATTCGTACAGCGCCGTGACGCTCATGCTCGCCCCGAGCTCGCCGGCGTCGACCGCGTCGTTGGAGAAGTCAGTGTTCGCCAAGAGTCGGTTTTCGTATCCGATGAGGCGGTACTCGGGAATTGCCTCGGGGTCGAATTCGACCTGGATTTTGACGTCTTTTGCGATGACCTGAAGCGTTCCGTCGACTTGCTCTCCGAAGACCCGAAGCGCTTCTTTTTTGGAGTCAACGTAGTAGTAGTTGCCGTTACCTTTATTGGCCAATTGCTCCATCATCGTGTCTTTGTAATTCCCCATTCCAAAACCGATCGTCGACAGCGTCACGCCTTCATCGACGTAGTTTTTGATATTGGCGATGATATCGGTGTGTGACATCGGCCCGATATTCGCGTCGCCATCTGACATCACGATCACGCGGTTCACATGGTCGCGTTTGTAATTGGTAAGCGCCAATTTATAGGCGACTTCCATGCCTGAGTTCATGCCCGTGCCGCCGCCCGACTGCAATTGGTCGATGGCTGCCATGATTTGGGATTTCTTCTCGACGCCGGTTGGAGGCAGGATTTCTGCGACTCGGCCTGCATAAGTGGCCAAAGCGACGGTGTCGCCTTCGCGCAGACTGTTGGTCAGGATCTTGAGCGACTCTTGGGCCAGCGGGAGTTTATCAGGCGCGCTCATCGAGCCCGAAACGTCGACCAGAAACGTCAAATGAACCGGCTGGCGCTCGGCAGCAGCGATGCGTTTACCCTGCACACCGACGCGCAACAAATAGGTGTCTTTTCTGGTGGTGAAGGGGCTGGGTGCAGCTTCCAGGTGTACGCCAAAGGCGCCCTTGTCTGGCGAGGGGTAATCGTAGTGGAAGAAGTTCACGAACTCTTCTACACGTACGCCAGCGGCGTTTGGTTTTGAACCTTCATTTAATTTGCGGCGAGCGATCGTATAGGCGCCGGTATCGACGTCGATTGAGAACGTTGAAAAACGATCTTCGACGGATTTGGTCGTCTTATTAACGCCGTAGTCTTTGTAGTCTTCGCCCGTGGTGACGTCTGGCGCGCCATCCATCGGGGCATCGAGCATTGGAGTCGTGGGCATGATGCCGCCCGATGGTTGCATTGCTGCAACGGTCGATGGTTTTGAATCGGCGCGCTTTTTTTCCTTCGAAAGCGAATCCCGCATTGCCACCGTTTCTGATTTTGCTGCAGGTGCGGCCGCTGGCTGTTCATCGTAAGCTTCTTCCATGATTTGGCGACCGTCGTAATCTGCCACAGCCTCAGGCGCGGGCTGTCCACCTGAGCCTTCAACGGCTTCTTCACGGTCGACGGATGAGGTAGCCATATCGGATGCGCAACCGGCAGCCAACATCAGGGCGAGGAAAAGTGAGGCTCTTTGTTTCGTAATCATGATGACATCTCCGAGTGAATCGTTGTGATGTCAGTGAATACGGGTGACCTAGATTTTGGATCTGAAAATAAATTTAGGGGATGACTGCACTGTCGTCATAACAAAGCACCACCGAGTCCGCCGCGACGTTCGCGTCGGCAGGTAGCTTATGCTCGCCGCATACACGCCCCTCATCCCTCCAACCGTCATAAATCCAAACGTCAGAGATGGAACGCCCCGCGACCGTTCCGTCCTTCCAGGTGATGGTCGCCCCTTTCGAGATATGAACGGGTTTCGAGCTGTCTCCGCCCATCAATGAGCCAAGCATGCCGAGTCCTCCAGAGCCCAATACGTTCGCCATCTTTTGGTCTGCCGGCGAGGCCGAATCAAGCGTGCGTACCAAAGTGAAACAGGCGTGGTCGATGACCATTGAAGTTTCGCTGAAGGTGGCGTGTTCCAGCGTCACGTAAGTCGATTTGACGTTTTTTGCGTCCCACGTGTCGTAGGTCTCAGAAACTCTCATCGGTGTTTCGAGCTTCAATTCGGGAAAAGAGCCCCATGAGCCCTGCGGCGGGCGAGGGGTGAAAGAGAGCGCGGTCGGCGTCTGCGGGGCGGCGGCACGGTAGGTCTGATAGACGACAAACCCCTCGACGATTTCAGCGCCGGGGTGGGCGATGATTTGCCATTTCCCACTCATGCCAAGGTCTGCATCTTGTGTGGTTACGGTCACGAGGTCGTCAGGTGACACCCAGAAGCGCAGGTCTTGTTCCCCAAAACCATCCAGGCCTCGGTGGCAGGTCCCGGATTCGGCGTCAGCGGTTGTGATTTCGATCGAAGCTCCCAGAGTCTGGCCCCGGCGAAAAACCACGTTATCGCGCCTTGCGACCGAAAAGATGGGCTTCTTTCGCTCCATGTCGGCAAAAAGAACGGTGCCTCGGGCGACCACAACATGCGTTCCGTCGCCGATATTCGGCGGCGCTTCATCTTGGCTTTCAGCGACCGCCGGAGCCACAAGTGGAGCCGGCAGAACGGTACGTTCAGGGGTCGCTCGCATCCCGCAACCGCCCACTAAGATCGCAATCGTACAAACGAGGCTTTTCGCCCGAAAAGTTTCGTGCCAGCTTGAGCGCCCAACGAGGCGTCGAGGCCCAATGAAATACGCGTTATTCATCTCCATTTTCTTCCTTAGCGCTTGCGAGTCCGAATCCAAGCCAACGGCTGCCACCACCAATAGCGCAGTTGTTTCAACGGATCACGTTTCAACCGAAAAGCCCGCAGCGGTCGTGCCTGAAACCCCGAAGATTGACGGTGTGGTCTCGTTTGATTTTGTGGACAACCGGCACCTTGCCCATAATTACGATGATGGCCTGTTGATTGACTTTGGGACGGCCAGCTCGCTCAAGTACATTCAGGGGTCTTGGAACAGTCCCTGGTACGAAGGTACCAAAGAGGCGGCATTTTCGTACGTGTATCCAAAAGGTGTTGGCGGATCGATGCGTTTTCCGCTCATAGCACCGGGGGCGACAGGACTTACCGACGATTCATGGACGGCGGTGTTTCGCCTGAAACCGGTCGGGAAACAAAAGGCGGACATCTTTTTCCGCGCCAGCAACGGCGAAGAAAAGAAGATTGGTTCGATTAACGAAATGTCCGAGGGTTGGGGAACCTATTCTGTGAAAATTCCGGCCGGTTATGCCATCGGTCAAGAGCACATGCTGCGGGTTCATTTTGCGCGAAGTCAGCCTATCGACGGCGGCCGGAAATCAGCCGCGGCGATCGATTGGGTCCGAATTGGAAAAGGTTCGACGGATAAGGAACCCGCACGAATCGCGACAGCATTTGATCCAGCCAAGAAATCCATCGCGTTGGCTCCAGGCCAGCGTTTCTCTTGGTACACGATCCCAGGAAAAGGCCAGTCGTTCGCCTCGA
>JBFFMO010000657.1:0-3334 GCA_041554035.1 Allomicrovenator sp.
TCGGCCTGAATGCTTACGCATCAAGGCCTCCCAAAGATCGTCCGCGACCGATCTGTCAGCCGTAAAAATCTCGGCGACATTTTGTTGCAGCGCTAAACCGCGGCATGTTCAAATTTCCGCGGTTTTCGGTGCTCATCTACATGCGATATCGTTCTGGGCGATTCCACACATTTCTTCGAGCTGCGCTTCAGCGTCGTAGACTGTGGCAAGCTGCCAAATCGGCGTGCCTAATTGTGCAAGATCTTCTTGAGCGACCGCACCTTCGGCCAGGTATTGATAATGGGACACAAACCCTTCGAATTCTTCGGCCCTCACAACAGGCTCGTTCTCGTCCACAAAGAACGGATAGTTTCCGCCTGTGATGTCGTGAAGAGCGGTGACTGGAAATTCAACGTCTGGATATCGCAACGCAAAATCTTCGAGACGCTGCATTGAATCAGTCTGGTTGGTGTAGTTTTCGACTTGTAGCATCCTGATCGTGTCGGCCCATCCCTGTTCGACTTCATTATTGAAGTTCGACTCCAAGTTTTCAACCGTGGCAGAAAATAGGAAATATTGTCCTAATTTCTCTTCTTCAAGATATCTGACTCCGCATTGTTCCACCCATTCCGCCAGATTTCCAGGTTGGGGGTTGGTTGGTGAGCCGTTCTGGGTCACACACGCGCCCGGATTTGAAGCTGAACCTTCCGTGACGGCATTTCTATCGGCAGTGGGAATCACCAAAAGAAACGATAAAACGGGCCCGTCAGTCTGATTAAAAAGTCGTTTATAATGCAGGTCGGCGACGTCTTCCAGGTATGCAAAATCGAGCATTCCCTGGCCGTTTTCCGACTCCGAAATAATGCTGAGCATGTCATGAACATGATCCGGCGAGTTCATCCAAAATGCGCGATGAAATGGAGTGTTGTATTTGGATTCGTCGAGTTGTTGATACGATAATAATGAGTGCCGAATCTCGGGATTCGTCAGTGTGGAGGTGTAGGAAATACACTGATTCCCCGTGCCAGTGTTGGCAGCCACATCAGAGTCGATGCCCTCGGCCATCGAAATATTGACGATAAGCTCTTGTTTTTGCGTCGCAGGTGCCGCCACCGGGGTGATGGCATCACTTTTGGTTCGTTCGCTACAGGATAACATCAGCGCCGCCATCACTAAAGTGATCGCAACAATTGCTTTCTGCTTTCTGCTTTCTGCTTTCTGAGATCATTTCGGCTCCTCCCAAGGATTTGAATATGTAGTGCGCGTTCGCATGGAACGAGCGGCAAGTTAACCGTCGTTGTTCCACGGCGCAAACATGAAATTAATATTGATGATAATTTGGGAAATAAATTCGTTTTGAACAAATCATCGACAGATCAAGAGTCAGTGTTTTTCTTGTCGCGTGGGTTGTGAATCGTGACAGGCCATAGGGAGGACCGAGCGCAGTCGCAAGGCCGGGCTGGAGCCCAGCGGACCAAGTGCACCGCACCTCGCACTGCTCGCTGCTGACTGCTCACTGCTCACCGAGTACAGAAACTCGCGTATACCCGGTTCGTCGTTTATGATCCGCCCATGACCGATGACCTTGAACAACCAGTGCCCTCAGATTTCGATTGGGGCGGAGGCGACCTTAGCGAGGAATCCGACGCGGGCCTTGACGTGCTGAGGTTCACGATTCGTGGACAGGCATTCGCAGTGGAAGCCACGCTGGTGCGCGAGATCCTTGCGTTGACTGGGTCAAACGCCGTGGGTGGAAGCGGTGTCGAAATCACGCGGGTGCCGGGTTTGAACGCACCGATTCTTGGTGTGGCTATGTTACGGCGCCAGGCAGTGGCGGTGATCGACCTCGCCGATTGGATCGGATTGGAGGGCAGTGGAACACCGTCGGATTTCACTCCGCGCATTCTGGTCATTGAACATGAACGTTTGGTCGCTGGCATCTTGGCCGATGCCGTCGCGGGCTTTGAATTGTGGCCAGCGCGTGTTGAAAACGACGCCACGCAGACTCTTTCTGAACCCGTCCTCGAAATTTCAAGTGCGGCGCGGTGGGCTCCTGGTGGGGTCCTTGCGCTGCTGGACATTCCAGCCATTTTGGAAAAAGTCGCCATTCGATAGTGAGTTCTTAGATGAAGATATGGATCTATTTTGCCCTTCTGGTGTCGCTGTTGTGGATTCCCATTGGCGGCTTTGCGCTGATTCAGGGCACCGAACTCATGACGCTGGCGGCTGTGGTCGGATGGCTCGTTTCGGTCTTTTTTGCGTATCTTGTTTTGTCGCCTCTATCGCAGGTGGTCGAGAACCTTGGCCAACTTGTCACGGGCGAAGTTCCCACCCGAGAAATCCCGGCAGCTTCGGGTGAAATGGGCGCGTTGGCGGCCACGGTCAACCGGATGGCGGCACAGTCGGCAAAGAGCCGAGGCCTCGTCGAATCACTTGCGACCGGAAAATTGGATATCCGCAAAGCAGAACCCGCCGTGCTCCGATCGGGGCGCATCGAAGACGTGGACCTCGCCGATATTGGAGACGGCTCGACGCTCGAAAAACGCTTGGGCGATGCCAATAATCAATTGCGACGGCTGACTCTGCAGATTCGACTCCTGGCTCAGGGCCAGCTCTCAAGCCCTCTTTTGAAGGCCGAGTTGGCCGGCGACCCAGGCGAAGCGGTGGCTGAGCTCCGCGGGCAATTGATCGAGATTCAACAACACGTCAAAGCCGTCGCGAACGGTAACAAGGACGAAGCACTGGAAGGGTCCGGCGAGCTTGTCGATTCAATTCGAAACTTGAGCGACCGGCTGCGGTTTTTGGTGGCTGAGTTCTCACACACGGCTGTTCATATCTCGAGTTCGACCGAAGAAATCCTGACCGTCTTGAACGTTCAGGAATTCGCAGCGACCCATCAGGCCTCGAGCGTCGAGGAAACTCAGCGCACGATGGAAACTCTGTTGTCATCGGCAAAACGAATCGCTGAAAGCGCTCAGACGGTTTTCAAATCTGCCGAGCGCACCCAGTCGAATAACCGCACAGTGGCGGAACGTATCGGTGAATTGAAAGGCCATAGCGAGCGCATCGCCGAGATCTTGGAAGTCATCAAATCGATCGCGGATCGTTCGGACCTTCTGGCGCTCAACGCCTCGCTCGAAGGCCTGCGTGCCGGCGAAGCAGGCAAGGGCTTTACGCTGGTCGCGACCGAAATGCGGCGCCTGGCCGAAAATATCAAGGACTCGGTCGGCGACATCAAAGAGCTTCTGGCCGATATCCGTGAGTCCTCGATGGCCAGTGTGATGGCGACCGAAGAAGGCACAAACCTGAGCGATAAAACGACCGAATCCGCGCTGAAAATCACGTTGATTACCCA
>JBFFMO010000658.1:0-3333 GCA_041554035.1 Allomicrovenator sp.
GTCCGCCGGGCTCCAGCCCGGCATTGCGCTTGGTCCGCCGGGCTCCAGCCCGGCACTGCGCTTGGTCCGCAGGCCCCCTATGGCCTGCATTGCGATGGGTCCGCAGGCCCTATATGGTTCACTGCGACCGTCAAAACGCCGACCCCCGTAATGAAATCCGGAACACATTCCATGTCCCACCCAACGCGCCTCACTGCCTGCTGCTCACTGCCCCCTGTCCTTTTCGTTCTTCTGTTTTTGTCGGTGGGTTGTGAGGCACGTCCCAAAGACGGGCCCACGCCAACGGCCGTCGCTTCCTCGCCGGCTCCCATTGTCCCTGCTGCAGCCGACAAGGCGGCAGCTCAGCCCAAAGCCGAGTCGCTGACCGGCGATGTCCGTGCCCAATTGCGCGAGAAATACGCCAAACACACCCCTTTGGATTATCGAAAGGCGCGTGAGCATATCTTTTCGACGATCGATAACCGCGATGGATGGGTCGAGGGCGTCTACACAGGGGTTCGCGTTCAGACGAATCGGATCCCCGATCCTAACGTGATGAATTGTGAACATTCTTGGCCCCGCTCCAGGCTTTCTGGGGCAGCGACCTCGGATCTACATCATCTTTTTCCCGCCGATGCGTTTGCGAACAAAACCCGTTCCAACATCTATTTTGGTGATGTGATAAAAACGGTATGGGAAAAAGGCGGCTCAAAATTGGGCGATAATATTCGAAAAAAACGGGCGTTCGAGGTTCGCCCCGAACAGCGCGGCAACACGGCCCGCGCCATGTTTTACGTTGCAACAATCTACGATTACGAAATTCCATTTTGGGAGGAAGAACCGTTGCGCCAATGGAATATCCAAGATCCGGTTGATGACCTTGAGCGCAAGCGCAACGACGCGATCGAGAAGATCCAAGGCAATCGAAACCCTTTTGTCGACCACCCAGAATACGTCGAAAAGATCACGGACTTTTAGGTGTACATGAGCGGCCTAATCGGCCAGCCAACTCTGAGTTTCTTCGCCTAGAGCAACCATATCCAAGGTGTCCCTGGCCCAGTCCGCTTTGGCTTCTTTGACCAGTCGTCGAAGCAGCCGAATGGTCACGACCTGTGCGGGTACGAACTCGGTCCATACGATGTCTGCCAAGAATCGCCATTCGTTTGCATCGCCCATTTTTCCGCCCTCGGCCGCGCCCGCACAGCGCTCACAGAGCAGTAAGGTTCGGGCCAGGCTCGGGTCGTCGTGAACGGGCGGTGGCTCATAAGGCTGCAGTTTCAGTCCGCTGGTTTCGCATAACTCACATTTCGATTTCGCTCGCCGAGCCAGGTCTTTTCCCAGGTCCTGCATGGCGAGCCTTCGGTCCTGATTTTTCTCGTATCCACTCATAAAAGTCACCTTGGTGAGGTCCGGAGGCAGTCAGGTCTCAGGAGGTCGGGTTTCGGGAGGTTGGTGGTCGGGTCTCGGGAGGTCGGGTCTCGGGTGGTCTGGTCTCAGGAGGTCTGGTCTCAGGAGGTCGGGTTTCGGGAGGTCTGGTCTCAGGAGGTCGGGTCTCAGGCAGTCAGATTTCAGGCACTCAGGCGCTGCTAAGCCTATCCCTGTCTGACCATTGCGAGTTCTGACGATGAGCCAAGCGTTTTGCAGTTTAGGCCCTTTCCGTCGAATCCGCGATGCCCAAGAACGCGTTGATTGCGTCGGCGTCCAAGATTTTGAAAAAGGGCACGTTGGCTTTGGACAAAACGCAGAAATATCCGTCGATGGAGTAGAGCCAGCGCGACCCTGGGACAAAATCGAATTTATGTGTCCAGGTTACGGTGTCGGGTCTTGGGACTTCTGACCGGTTCGCCAAAAGATGTTGGAATTCTGCAAGCTCGTCGGCTTCGATGACCTCGCGAATGACCTCAAAATCCGCGTTTCGAATGACAATTTTCTGAACCGGCTCGACCGATTTTTTCTGCATGATTTTCATCTACCGTGGGCCAATAGTCTCGTGTCTAAAATACCACGCCGCGACAACATCTTTTGGACCTCTTTCGACCAGTCTTGCAGGGGCATAACCTGCGCTTGCGTTGGGGCCGTGATCACACGGGCTTTTCATCTTTTGCGTCATCGGAGCAGTCCATCGGCGCCAGGAGAGCCAACGTCAGCACATATAACAAAATCTTCATTTCGGTGACCAAGAGTTTCGAGGCCAAGAAACAAAGAAGGCCGCCGATTGCATCGACGGCCTTGAATCCAGACTGTTTGGAAATTAGTTACGGTAGGTGATGGTCCCCGAAAATTCTGTCAATTGGTTCAGGAAAGCATCCAAGTTCGCGCCGTTGAATCCACGAGGAACCAAGAGGTTCTGGCCGATCGAGTCGAGTTTAGACAGGCCGTTCATGGTCTTCAGCGCTCCTCCAATCGAGAGGTTGCCTTCTACATGGGTCACTTTGTCCATGCCGATGAAAGTATTCGGGGCGTAGTTCAGCTCCAACGAACCGTCGATGATTTCGAGTGTTGGGAACACGTCGCGCTGCCCCACCAATTGGTCGATTCGGACACCGCCGCCCACACTAAGAAGCTTGGCAAATTGGATGTCGGTATTGAACCCACGATTATTGGTGATCGAGAGGTAGTTTTCGATGTTTTCAAGGGCCGCGAAGCTAGGCTCAAGCGTGACTGCGTAGTTTTGGGCATTGATGGTCAAGCGCGAGAGGTTGCTCAATTTATTGAATCCACCGATTTTGCTGTTCGCGCCGCCACCGGTTGTGAGTGACACCGAGCTGCCGACGGTTTCGAGTGCGTTAAACCCAGTAATTCCGCTGGTGGCATTGATTGCGATATCATCTTCAACCGTCTTGAGCTTTTCGAAGCCTTCGACCTTGAAGCGGCTGGTGATGGTGAGTCGTCCTGCGCTTGTCAGCACCTTCGGGCCGGCATTAGTAAGACTCGTAAATTCGTCGTTTTGTGACGAAAATTGATTCACGAAATCCAGTTTAGTCATGCCGTCGTAGGGGTTTTTTGTGCTCGATGTGTTCAGCGAACCCTCCACTTTCGTGAGTTTCGGAAACGTCAGGTCGGTGTACGAACCCTGAGTCATCGACAACCCGCTTACGGCTGTCAGCTTGGCAAACGATCCGTTGAATTCAGCGATATTGGTTCCGTAAGAACTGGGTGGCTGATGTGTGAAACTAAGATTCGTGGCTTCAGTCAGCGCGGGGAAACTCACGGCATAGGTACCGTTCGACGTCACGCGCATCGTGAGGTTTCCAGCGGTCTTGAGCGCGGTGAATCCTTCCATCGCGTTGTTTTCCAACGAGATCTCGTTGCACGTTTCCAGCTTGGCGAAGGTATTCTTTTTCATGCCCTTAA
>JBFFMO010000659.1:0-3332 GCA_041554035.1 Allomicrovenator sp.
AACACTCCGGCGCCTTGATGTCTTCGAGGTTAATCGCCCCAAACGTGGGCTCCATCGCGCGAACACACTGGATGAACACGTCAGGATCTTTGGCATCGAGTTCGATGTCGAACGTGTCGATTCCGGCCAAGACCTTAAAGAGTACCGCTTTGCCTTCCATCACAGGTTTGCATGCGAGCGGTCCAATATCGCCGAGTCCAAGGGTCGCAGTTCCATTCGAAATCACCGCAACAAGGTTTCCCTTATTCGTGTATCGGAACACGTCGTCGGGATTTTCGACGATCGCTCTGCAAGGTTCGGCCACGCCCGGCGAATAGGCTAACGCCAGATCACGCTGCGTGGACAAGGGTTTAGTAGGCACGATCTCGAATTTTCCGGGGACCGGAAACTCGTGGTATTCGAGCGCGTCTTTCTTGCGTATCGGTGAGTGGGAAGCCATGGGGTTAGCCTGCGGGATGGGTGTGCGTAACGTGGTAGCATAACGCCCGTATTGTGGAAACGATTAGCGATCGTGACGAACGGCGAGGCCGTTGACCATGAGTGTCTGAAGTGAGCGTTCAACCTGATGCGCAAAGGCTTCCACGTGATCTGAGGTTGCCGGCGGATCGATGGGCTCACCGATATAAAATACAAAGGGGACTTTTCTCACCAGAGGCAGGAAAATCGGAACCTGCTCGCCGTTGAGCCAACTTACGCGAGGGCCGTGATTGCTCAGAATTGGAATCACCTCGTCCGGCCCGATGGCAGCGACGGGAATTACGGGACACTGCGCTCGTCTCGCGACCTCGGCAAATCCTTGTCTGTTGCCCCAACGCAGCTCGTAACGGCGTTGCGACCCCTTCATCGAGTCTCGCGCTCCACCGGGATACACGAGCACGAGTTCCTGAGATTCCAATAACGCGACAGCGCTATCGCGATCGCCTGCGACCAAGCCGCACTGATGCAGTAGGTGCGCCAAAGGCGGAACCCCAAAAAGGGATTTTAGGGCCAAACCGCGCGGTAAACGTGAGGTCGCCTCAAAGATTGCTGGAATCAGGGCAATCGAATCAAGGCCGCCCAGGGAGTGATTGCCGACCAGCAATGCGCCACCCGGCGGGATATTTTCGACCCCCTCCAGCCGCGTGTCGAAATACTCCGAGACCCAGGTGGTGAGCCTCAGAGCGGCTGCTGGCAGAGGGCGACTCAGGTCAACGTTGTCGCTCAATCAGGTGCCTTGGTTTGTCCATCTACTTAGTCACGGTAAGACGCGCCTGAAAGCGGCGCAATCCGAACGGCAGATCGAGTTGCCCTTGAAATACACCCAAAAAGGTATAGATTAGGGCCTGATGAGGTGTTTCTCGCTTGGATACATACCTAAAAAAGTATGTTTTCCGTTGAGACATCGCCAAATCTTGGCTAGGGTGCGCGCCCCGCAACAGCGGAAGGTGAATTTATGAAGATTACAGCATTGGAAGAGTACGGCTTACGTTGCCTGGTCCATGTCGCACGACAACCGGAAGACGAACCGGTATCGGCTCAGCAGATTGCTGAGCGCGAAGGGCTCTCACTTCCATACACTCAGAAAATATTACGCATCCTTGCGCAGGGTGAACTCATCCTAGCCCGGCGCGGCGTCCACGGTGGTTATATCTTGGCGCGGCCGGTCGAGCGAATCAGCGTGGGAGACGCGCTGAGAGTGCTCGGTGGGATGATCGATATCGAAGAGATTTGTGAACGATATACCGGCGAACTCGAGAGCTGCTCACACGCATGCTCTTGTTCCATTCGCCCACTTTGGAACCATATCGCTGAGTTTGTCGCACGAACGCTCGACAACATCTCAATTCAAGTGCTGCTGCAAGACCATGCGTCTGTAGCTGGATATCTTGAGCGATTGGCTCCAAAGCCGACCGAAAAGTTTTGCCCAGTGGGCGCCTGAGGCCCATACGGAGAGGAATTATGACAAGCGAATTTCAGTCCTACATCGATCGCCCGTACCAGTACGGATTCACCTCGGATATCGAGGCTGACCAGCTTCCACGAGGCCTGAGCGAAGACATCGTTCGCGCGATCTCGGCCAAGAAAAATGAGCCGGAGTGGATGCTCGAATTTCGTCTGAAGGCTTACCGCCATTGGCTCACGATGAGTGAACCGGAGTGGGCCAACGTCACGTACGAAAAACCCGATTTCCAGAACATCATCTATTATTCGGCACCCAAGACCAAAGCGGTTAAGGGCTCGTTGGATGAGGTCGACCCACAGATCCTTGAGGTCTACGAGAAGCTCGGCATTCCGCTTCATGAGCAGAAGATGCTGCAGAATGTGGCTGTGGATGCGGTGTTCGACTCGGTTTCGGTGGCCACAACGTTTCGGAAGAAACTCAGCGAAGCTGGCGTGATCTTTTCGTCGTTTTCGGAAGCGGTTCATGAGCACCCAGAACTTCTGAAGAAGTATCTTGGAAGCGTCGTTCCCTATACCGACAACTTCTATGCGGCGCTCAATGCAGCAGTGTTTTCGGACGGAACCTTTGTTTTCATCCCGAAGGGCGTTCGTTGCCCGATGGAGCTTTCGACCTATTTCCGCATCAACACCAAGGATGCAGGGCAGTTTGAGCGCACCTTGATTGTGGCTGAGGAAGACACCCACGTGTCGTACCTTGAGGGCTGCACCGCGCCACAATTCGACACCAACCAGTTGCACGCAGCTGTGGTGGAATTGGTCGCGCTAGAAAACGCAGAAATCAAGTACTCGACTGTGCAGAACTGGTATGCGGGTGATGAAAACGGCGTGGGCGGAATCTACAATTTCGTGACCAAACGCGGGATGTGCGAAGGACGAAACTCCAAGATTTCTTGGACTCAGGTCGAGACCGGTTCCGCGATCACCTGGAAGTACCCGAGCTGCATCCTTAAGGGAGACAACTCGATCGGTGAGTTCTACTCGGTGGCCCTGACCAATCACCTTCAGCAGGCCGACACCGGCACGAAGATGATTCATATCGGCAAAAACACCCGCTCCACGATCATCTCAAAGGGGATTTCGGCGGGTAAATCGCAGAATTCTTATCGCGGTCTGGTCAAGATCGCCAAATCGGCCGAAGGCGCTCGAAGCTACGCAGAATGCGACTCGATGCTGATCGGTCAAGAGTGTGGCGCCCACACGTTCCCCTACATCGAGGTTCAGAACCCGACGGCGCAGGTGGAACACGAAGCGACGACATCACGTATCGGTGAAGACCAGATCTTCTATTTCCTGCAGCGCGGGATCGACGAAGAAAACGCGATTTCAATGATTATCAATGGTTTCTGCAAAGACGTGTTTCGTGAGCTCCCAATGGAGTTCGCCGTCGAGGC
>JBFFMO010000660.1:0-3316 GCA_041554035.1 Allomicrovenator sp.
CCGTACCCGCCCGAAGCCCCCTTCCCGGAGGCCAGGCTGCGGATGATCGACCAGATTGAACTCTATGTTGCGGATGGCGGCCCTGAGGGTCTCGGATTTATTCGTGGAACCAAACAGGTCGATCCTGACGAGTGGTTCTTCAAGGCTCATTTCTTCCAGGACCCTGTACAGCCGGGCTCCTTGGGCATCGAAGCCATGATTCAATTGCTGCAATTTTACATGCTCGAAACCGGCATGGATAAAGGCATCAAAAACCCTCGTTTCGAAACTTTGAGCCACGCTCATAAAATGACGTGGAAATACCGCGGTCAGGTCGTTCCAAAAAACAAAGTCATCTCGTCCACGATCGAAATCACCGAAACCGGAACCGACGAAGACGGCCCATTTGCAGTGTGTAAAGCCTCACTCTGGGTCGACGGAAAACGCATCTACGAGGCCTCAAACCTTGGCATGCGCATCGTCAGCGACGGCAAAGTCGGCGCGGAAGTCACGACCATAATCGACCCCGAAATCGACGAATGGGTTAAGGACCATTGTCCCACTTACACCGTGCCCTCGTTGCCGATGATGTCGGTCGTCGACCTTCTGGCTCAGGGCGCGTGCAAAGAACAAAATGTCACAGCCTTGAAGGATGTTCGCATCAAAGGTTGGGTCACGTTGGACGGACCTCGCACATTGCGAACCGAACGCCGAGGCGACACCATCAGCCTGCTTGGAATCGATGGCGACATCGAAACCGAACTCGCCACTGCCCGCGTGCAAACCGGCACCTACGCTCGTCGTCCGGTGGCTCTTGAGCCCCTATCTGACGGATTTATCGACCATTGGGGAGTCGAGCCCAAAGACGCACAACCCGTGCCCTTTGGCGACGCCCTGCCCTACGACGATGGCCGCCTTTTCCACGGACCGGCCTTCCAGGTCCTGCACTCACTGGTGCAGACCGCCGCAGGCGCAAGCTCGTTGATTCATACGCGCAGCCCTCACGTGTCGGATGCGGCACGCATCGTGCCCATCGGGCGTTTGAACCCGCTGCTTTTGGACGGTGCCACGCACAGCATTCCGCACGACCAATTGCAGAATTGGGACTCGAAATATCCGGCAGATAAAGTCGCATACCCGGCCTGGATCACCGAAATCGAGTTCTTTGGCCAAACGCCTTCACGTGGCGTCGTTCGTTGCGAAGTCCGCCCTGACGGATTTATGGGAACAGCCGATTATCCGGCATTTAAAATCCAGCTCATCGACGAAAACGGCGTCTGGTGCCAACTCAAATTGGTTGAAGCCTGTTTTCCAAAAGGAAAGCTCGGCTCACTCGACCCGATGACGCGCCAGGCCTTTCTAAAAGACTTGGAAGTCCCGCTTGAAGGTGAAATCCCAAGCCTGTCGACCACCAGGAATGGCGTCACGACGTTGAATGAAGCCGATGTGAAGGCCACGGACTGGTTGCCTGGAACGGTCGCCGCTTTGTACGGCACCACCGACGTCGCCGAGATCGCGACCAAAGAACATATCGCTGCAACCCAGCATATTCATCCAGGCCTTCTGCCCGCAGCGCTTCCCTTGAATCGTTTTGATATCAAAACGACGTTCAAAGATGGAATCGCCACGGCCAAAGGCGACGCCAATGGCGTAATCGACGTCACCCCCGTGAAGGAGTTCTGGACGAAATGGTTTGATCGCGAACCATGGCCCGTCGAAGACCTTTATTACGGACTCATCGAACGCTTTGTGAACCGCGTCATCATTACCGATCCACAAGCTTTTGAAGCCCAGCGTGGTAAGAGCCTGCTTTATTTGGGAAACCACCACGTTGGCGTAGAATCATTGTTGTTTTCGATCATCGCCTCGGCGCTGAACGGCGTTCCGACCGTGACACTGGCCAAGGTCGAACACAAAGAGTCCTGGCTTGGTCGATTAATCGACCTTTGTTTCCGCTACCCAGACATCAAGGATCCCAAAGTCATCACGTTTTTTGACCGCGACGACAAAGAATCCTTGCCCAATATTATTAAGGAATTGGCCGCAGAAATGATGGGTCCTGGGCGTTCACTCATGGTTCATGTCGAGGGCACACGCTCACGTTCGTGCCGCCAACCGGTCGAAAAAATGAGTGGCGCATTTTTGGACATGGCCATGGGCGTCAACGCCGCTGTCGTGCCGATTCGCTTCTACGGCGGCCTGCCCGTCGAGCCTTCGGAAAACCGCCTGGAATTCCCCGTCGGCATGGGCAAACAAGACATCTACATCGGTCGCCCCATCCTTCCCGAAGAATTGAAAGGCATGCCCTATGGTGAGCGCAAGATGGTCGTGATTGCGGCGATCAACGCGCTGGGACCGGCCAATGCGCTCGAAACTCCGAACCCTGCCGACCCAGAATTCGAAGCCCGCGTAAACGCCTACCTCAAATCCCACGACGTCTCCCACGAACACGCCACACTCGCCTGTGTCTTGGGCGAACAAAAGAACGCCACAGCCGCCACCAAACGCATCCTCAGCTCGTCGTCGTCGAAAGACCTCGCCGATTCCGCACCAGAAAGCGCCTGGCTTCAGGAACTCGCTCAGCGACTCCTCGGTCGGTAGTCGGGTTTCGGGTTGTCAGGTCTCGGGTTGTCAGGTCTCGGGCACGCAGGCGTCGCGACTGGTACGGCCTGCTTACGATTTGCGACCGGTACGCGGGGCTCCAGCCACGCACTGCGATTCTGCGACCGGTACGCGGGCGAGTTTAATTATCGCAATATCTAGGCTCCAACTTCTCACACAACAACGCGCCTGGAAGAAGGTCCGTCCCCACGATCAGTGGCTGCGGACCAGACGTCACAGGAGGGTCGGTAAAGACCAAACCTTGCGAAGTCACCGAAATTATCGGACCTAAAGGCGGGTCGACTGGAAGCGTTTTGTTTTCTAGATAGACCGCATCAGGCGCAACCAAACCGACTTTTCCAGCATGAAAAATCAGCACACCATCGGCACTTGATGCTGGAACGGTCAGGGTATTTTCCACCGACATCTTACCCAACACAGATTTCACCGCGACAATGGACGCGGACTCGCCTTGGACCTTTGAAGCGTAAAGGTTTCCGCCGCAATCAAAGGCCTTCGAAAACGTCTGCGATTCTTCGCCGACCTCCACCTTGATACCATCCGTATCCGCACTAACTCGCGTGCCATTGATATCGCGGTCCAGCGTGATTTCTGGGACGTCTAAGTAAGATTGAATGGTGACACCGCTTACGACATCGATGATTTCGATAGCCCAACAGTTGTCGGGCGGAATCCAACCTCGCGCAGGAAGCGATGCCGGCGGCAAGAGGCACCG
>JBFFMO010000661.1:0-3311 GCA_041554035.1 Allomicrovenator sp.
GCTTTTTGCCTTCTTTTTGCTTATCCAGAAGCTTTCGTTTTCGCGAGATGTCTCCGCCATAACATTTGGCCGTCACGTTCTTTCGATACGCCTTGACGGTCTCACGTGCAACGACCTTCGTACCGATGGCCGTCTGGATGGGAATCTCAAACATTTGACGATGAATGACTTCCTTGAGGCGTTTGCACAGGTTCTTGCCGCGTTCATGGGCGGTCGAGCGGTGGACGATCACGCTCAGGGCATCGACAATTTCTCCGTTGACGAGCACATCCAATTTCACCAAGTCGCCAGGGCGGTAGCCGATCACTTCGTAGTCCAAGCTCGCATAACCGCGGGAAACCGATTTCAAGCGGTCAAAGAAGTCGAACACCACTTCGTTCATCGGCAATTCATAGGTCAGCAAAATTCGAGTCGTCCCCGAGTATTGCATGTTGACCTGCGTGCCCCGTCTCTCTTCACAGAGTTTCAAAATGGGGCCCACGTAATCCGGCGGAACGTGGATCGTTGCCTTGATGAAAGGCTCGTTGATCGTGGCGATCTCCATGATCGGCGGGAGCTTCGACGGATTCTCAACGTCGATGGTCTCACCTGATTTCAAATCGACCCGGTAGATCACGGAAGGTGCTGTGGTGATCAGGTCAAGGTTGTATTCGCGCTCCAGACGTTCTTGCACGATTTCCATGTGCAAGAGGCCAAGGAAACCACAACGAAAGCCGAACCCGAGCGCCTGTGAGGTCTCAGGTTCGTATGAAAGCGCGCTGTCGTTGAGGACCAGGCGATCCAGAGCATCACGGAGTTCCTGATAGTCTTTACCCTCGGTGGGAAAAATCCCGCAGAACACCATCGGCTGAACGTCTTTGAAGCCCGGGAGCGGCGTCGTGGAGGCGTGTTTGACGCCTGTCACGGTGTCGCCCACTTTCGTAAGCCCAACATCCTTGATCATGCTGATAATGAAACCGACTTCGCCAGGCCCAAGCGTGTCGACAGGCCGTGGAAACGGACCGAACACACCGAGTTCCTGGACTTCGCTCTCCGCCCCGCTCGCCATCCATTTGACGCGCTGGCCCTTCTTGATTTCGCCTTCGAACACCCGAACCAAGTTGACCACGCCACGGTAGGCGTCGAACCAAGAGTCGAAAATAAGCGCTTGAAGCGGCGCGTCAGCATCGCCCTTGGGCGGTGGCACGTATTTCACGACGGCTTCGAGCACTTCATGAATGCCGATGCCCGACTTCGCGCTGGCGAGGACGGCATGGCCTGCTTCAATGCCAATCACGTCTTCGATCTCGGCCTTCACACGTTCCGGCTCAGCCGAGGGAAGGTCGATCTTATTGAGGACGGGGATGATTTCGAGGTCATTATCGAGCGCGAGGTACACGTTGGCGACCGTCTGCGCTTCGACGCCCTGACTGGCATCAACCACCAAGAGCGCCCCTTCACAACACGAGAGAGAGCGCGAGACTTCGTAGGTGAAGTCGACGTGTCCAGGCGTGTCGATCAAATTCAGAATATAGGTGACACCGTCGTCGGCTTTGTAGGTCAACCTTACCGTCTGAGATTTGATCGTGATGCCGCGTTCGCGCTCCAACTCCATGTTGTCGAGGAATTGAGCTTTTTTCTCGCGGTCGGTGACCGAGCCCGTCTCGTCAAGGATGCGGTCGGCTAAGGTCGACTTTCCGTGATCGATATGAGCGATAATCGAGAAATTGCGAATTTTTGAGAGATCGACACGAGTGGTCATAAGGCTGGTCATTTCTTCTTTTACTGCGGCCCGATTTGGGCTCAAAGTCTTTACCCCACAGGTCTATCAAGGTCAAACGCGGCGCCTATTGACGATGCAGAAGGCAAGCGACGTCCATCGTGAGCCCAACTCCACAATGAAGCAGCGCCCCGGGGAGCCAAGACTTGCTCTTGATGGCGAGGTAACCCAGCGCCACTCCAGCGAAAATCGCACCCAGCGTTTCCGTGATCGGCTTTCCAAAATGGATCATGCAATAGGGCATGGTCATGATCACTACGCCGTAATAACCAAAGCGCTTAAAGAGCGCGAAGATGAAGAAACCGCGAAAGAAGGCTTCGAGAGACATGAACTGGAACATGTACGGAATCTCGTAGAGCACCAGATGCATCGCCGAGTCGCCGGCCTTATCCCAGAACGGATATTTGCGCTGGAACGAAGCTGTGAAGCTCATTCCAACCAGGACTGGGGCCATGATCAAGTACAACCACATGTAGATCTTGAGGTGGCCCTTCTCCCAAATGCGGTAGCCGTAGTCCGAGGGGGATTCGCGAAAAATCAGGACAATCACGCCCAGCGGAATCAGGAGCCTCAATAATCCGCTGGCCAGCGCCCAGTACCAATACGAAAGAACACCGCGCAATTCGGATTTTCCGAGTCCAAGCCAGTCCACGACGGTCTGCTCGAAGGGGCCGCGGAAGAAGGTGGGCCGTCCGTAATAATAAAAGAGCGTCAGAAGCACCGAAGTGAGCAAAAGAACGCCTACCGACCTCGCGTCCATTTGGACTTCGACGCCGCCGTTGGTTCCCCAATCCTCTTTCACTTCTTGAATTGCGTCATGGACGCGGGTTCGAACACTCATATTTTAACGGGTCGTCCAAGAGTCGGCTCTTCCGTCAGCGTTGGCGTCTCGCCCGATACGGTCCAGAATTCCTTGCTCGTAGAATTCCCAGTAGTCGATTTTGGCATCGCCCGTGGTGTCCTTTTCGACGCGTTGAATTTCGCCATTGGCGTAGTAGCGCGTTTCGATGACCTTGCCATCTTTGCCGAGCATGTCTTTTTGAACCACGACTTTGTTGTCGATGTGATTGGTCACATCGAAATTGCCGTCCAAGTCCAAATCCACGTCCTCGCTAATCACGGCGCCGAATTCGTTGTAATTACGCACGAAATCGACCTTTCCGTCGAAGTTCACGTCTACCATTTTCTTTTGAAGTCTGGTTTTGACGATCGTGGGATCATCGGCGTCAGGATACTCGACCAGCACTTTGGTCACATCGACCTTGCCGTCGCCATCGACATCGAACTCTTGAGTCCAGGTACCGTCGGCCTGACGTTTCATGACGGATTGTTCGCCCCGAATGCCGAGCTGATCGGACATGGACTCGTCTCCACCACACGCAATCAAACCAATGAAAGCTACTAGAATCCAGCGCAATTGACGCATTCAAAACTCCGTACGGACTAGGCGCGAGGTTAGTCAACCGCGGCGGGATGCGCAAGCATGCGACGGGCGGGGCGAATCACCGAGACTTCGACGCCATGACTTCGCAACTTGTTGACTGCTTTTGCC
>JBFFMO010000662.1:0-3308 GCA_041554035.1 Allomicrovenator sp.
CCGGATGGTGATGGATGCCAGCGGCGTGTTGCATGTCCACATGTTGGCACCAGTGGAGGCGGTATGAGCGTCATCCAGTTCCCGTGCATGTTTCCGGACCTCGATATCGAGGAATACCACTCGCACTCAGCGATGAGTAAGTCTGGTCTCGACAAGGTCGCCATCAGCGTTGCGCATTACCTGGAACAAAGGAAAACACGTCCAGACAAGCGCCATCTGAAGGTCGGCCGAGCGCTGCACACGGTTGTCCTTGAGGGCGAAGAGAAGTTCCGGAACGAGTTTGCGTTTCCGCCACATCGTGGCGCCAAAGAAGATGATTGGCGCACGAAGGCTGGACGCGAATGGCGTGACCTTGCAGAGGCATCCGGAAAGATCGCCCTGCACTATCAAGACGGAGACACGATCGCTCACATGTGCGGCGCACTGCACCGCCATGAAGCCGCGTATGAGTGGTTGAAACTGCCAGGCACGCGGGAGCACAGCTACTTCTGGATCGACGCCGTGACGGGAATGCTTTGCCGTTGCCGGCCAGACTTGATGGTCGAAATCAATGGCCTGTTGGTCATCATCGACTTGAAGACTACGCAGGATGCGCGTCCTGACGAGTTCCGCAAGTCGGCCGCGAAGTGGCGTTACGGCGTGCAAGCGGCATTCTACATGGACGGCGTAGAAGCAGTCACAGGACGACGACCAGACGCATTCATGCTGGTGGCAGTCGAGTCAGCTGCGCCTCACGGAGTCGGGCTTTATGAGCTTGGTGATGTGTGGGTCGAACGCGGCCGTCAGTTGTACCGCAACGACCTGCAGCGCTGGGCTGCTTACCAAGAATCACAAAACCCGTGGGACGCGTATCCCGCAGGAATTACAGAACTTGAAATGCCCGCTTGGGCGTGAGGGGAGACTTATGAGTAATCTAACAGTAGCCAATCCGTTCGCCGACCTTGAGCCTGCGATTAAGACCGACAACACCCTTGCGCTGGCGACAGCCGAAGCCGAACAGCGCGTGCTCGCAGAAGTGCAAGGGCGCATGTCGATCGCAAAGCGGTTTCCGCGCAACGAATTCCAAGCGTGTCAGGCCATCATCGATGCGTGTAAACGACCGCAACTGGCGTCTGAATGTTTGTACGCTTACCCGCGTGGTGGCCAGATGATCACAGGGCCAAGCATCCGCCTGGCCGAAGTGATGGCCCAGCGTTGGGGCAACATCGATTTCGGTGTGCGTGTCTTGAGCGCAACCAGTATGGAATCGATCGTCGAGACTTATGCCTGGGATCTTGAGAGCAACGTTCGTAAATCGACCACGTTCGTTGTCGAGCATCGTGTGATGACCAAAAAAGGTTGGCGCGACCTATCCGACCCACGAGACGTGTATGAACACGTGGCCAACTACGCCGCACGACGCATGCGTGGCTGCATCCTGCAGGTAATCCCGCGCGACGTTCAGGACACAGCGGTCGAGCAGGTGAAGGCGACACTTGCAAACGGTGGTCAATCACGCGCCGAAAGCCTTCGGGCGATCGTGGCAGCATTTGACCGATTTGGCGTCACAGTCACGGATATTGAACGCCGATACGACCGCAAGCTTTCGCAGCTGGCCGACCCAGAAGTCGTAGAGCTTCGGGCCATCTATCAGACCTTGAAGGATGACATCGGCGAGCGAGCTCGGTTCTTCAGCACGGGCAGCGCCAATGAGGCCCCGGCTTCGAAGCTCTCGCATATCGAGTTGAACAAAGCGAAGACTACAGAGGACGAGACACCTGAAGCGCCGGCCAAGGTCACCAAAGCCGACGAGAAGAAGATGCTTAAGGCCATTGCCAAGTTTGCCCTAGAAGCCGGCGGAGTTGATGACGAAGCACAGGCCGACTTCAACACCTACGTCGCGAACCTCGAAACCGATGAGATTGTGGCATTGCACACCCAAATCGGTGGTGCCTCCACCGCTGCCGGTGCCGGTGGCGAAATGAGCGAACGCGCCGAAATCATCTACATGCTCGTCGACCAAGCGAGGGCAGCATGAGCCTTCCATTCGTAGACCTTAACGCGCACCGATTGGAGATGTTGCACGCCGGGCTGTGGATGACCGTCGCCGAGGCAGAAGCCACCGGCCATTGGGAAGCCTTGATGGCTACCGATGCCTACCTGGTCGACGTCGCACTTGGCCGTTCAGATTCATATCTGGCTGGTGCAAGGGCAGCGATCGCCGCACTCAAACCGGGTGAGTCGGATTTTTGCTTGCTGTGCTGGGGACAGTGCGAATGCAGGCAAGCGCAAGTGATCGAGCTTTCAACCACAAACCTTTGCGAAACATCGGAGGCCGCATGAGCGCTGTAGAAAATATCCAGCATGAACTGCCAGAAATTGCCTTCATTCGGGTCGATCTTAACCAGGTCGCCAAACTTGAAGTTGGTACCGTAATCACCACCACTGCATTGGTAGAGTCCAGCGAGGTAAAGACTGCGTCAAATGGTAAGGCATTTGCGGCCTACAGCCTGCGCGACCGGACGGGCGTGTTGTCGGCGAAGCAGTGGGAGACCAACACGTGTTTGGAAAAGGGCCACGTGGTGAAGATTCGCGCCACCGTCGAAGAATTCAATGGCCCACAACTACGCATCGACCGGCTTAGAATCTTCGAGGAAGCCAACGACCCCGACGAATATGTGGCTGCTTCGCAGTTTGATGCCGAGTATTTGCGCACCGAACTGTTCGAAATTTTCGAAGGGTTGCAGTTAAGCCGGCATGGCCGGGTCGTGACCAAGTTCATGATGCAAGACCCAGTCGTGCTTGAGCAGTTCCTGAACGCGCCCGCGAGCATGATGTTCCATCACGCGGGTAGGCGTGGACTGGTCGAGCACACGTTAAGCATGTGTTGGTTGGCGCGAAAGGTCGGAGCCCATTACCAGCTGATGTACGCCGACGGCATCGATGTTGATTTGCTGGTGTGTGGTGTCTTGCTCCATGACTTTGCCAAGGCGTTGGACGTCGAGTGGGATGGGGCCGAATGGGTGGCGACTGAGCGCGGCAAGCTACTTGGTCACATCCCAATCTGCATCGCGATGCTCGAGCGATTTGGCTGGGTTGAAAGTATCGACGACGACGTGATTCTAGAGTTGCAGCACCTTGTGGCTTCACATCACGGTTCGCTCGAGCACGGCTCACCTATCGTGGCGAAAACCGTCGAAGCTATGCTTCTGCATCAGATCGACATGATTGACAGCCGCATGGCGATGTGGCGTGAGGCCACAGCAGACTACGAACCAGGGGAATGGACCAACTACCACCGACCATTGCGCACGGCTGTG
This sequence comes from Allomicrovenator sp., assembly GCA_041554035.1. Taxonomy (GTDB): domain Bacteria; phylum Myxococcota_A; class Bradymonadia; order Bradymonadales; family Bradymonadaceae; genus JBFFMO01. The sequence goes on from JBFFMO010000662.1 coordinate 3,300, forward strand.
CGCCGATAA
>JBFFMO010000663.1:0-3308 GCA_041554035.1 Allomicrovenator sp.
CATGGTCCGATAACGATTCGCCAATTTGGCCAGAGCCGCCACGTAGGTGGACCGGTTGTAGGCCATCTTTTTGTAGAACTCGACCGAGTCGCCGGGTTTGCGCAGACGCGAGTAGCAGTAGGCCAAGTCGACGAGCGCCTCGCGACGCACATCGACGTCCTGGGAGGCCGAGCCTTGTCCCGCCGCCGTGGCTTGTTGCACCAGAAGTGGCGTCTCGGCGGCCTGAGCCTTAAGCGCCAACATCCTTGCTTCCCATGCATTCGATTTCTCGATTGCCGCTTCGAAATTGGTCAGAGCCGGCGCGCATTCGCCGTTATTGACCCATACCCACGCCAATTTGTAGTGTCCGAGGCCGCTGACAGGCTGAAGTGGCCCCTTCGCGATTTCCTCGTAAAAACGTTTGGCGTCGTCGAGTTCATTTCTGTCGAAATGGTAATCGCCCAAGACGAGCAGGGCGTTGGCGCGCAAAGGGCTGTCTGGATACTTGTCGACCAGCGTTTGGTAGGCCTTTCGCATGTCGTCGAAATTGCCCAGTTCGCGAAATTCGTGGCCGATATTGAACAGAACCTGCGGGACCAACGGAGAGTCGGGGAAGCGTCCTTGAACGATCTCGTACGTCGCGATCGCTTCTTCTTTGAGAAGGCGAACTTGCGGAACGTGAAGGACTTTGGTTGAGCGCTGTTCGCGTTCGTAGGCCAATTGGTAATGGTAACGCGCTTCTTCTGAGAGCAATTCGGCCAGACGAACGTAAAGCTCAGGCAGGTATTGCGCGCCGCGAGAAACGGCGATCGTGGCACGCGTTTCCTCGATCGCATTGCGCACTTTCGTGATGTTCAGGCGAATCGTCTCGACGGTTGGTGTGTCGCGAACCTGCTGGTGTGTCGTTGCACAGCCACCAAGGAGCGTTAGACACAGCAGCGCAGTCGCGCCGCGGCCCATCCATCGTCTGGGGATCAGTCGATGCATCGGTCCTCCATCGTCACAACAAGGTCGTCGAGTTCGTCGGTCCAGAACTCGCCTTCAAATCGATACAGGATATCGCGTTCACTGAATGTGTCTTCGATGCGGAGCCGTGTTTCGGACCCTGGCGGACGTCTGCGTCCGCGCAAGAGTGCGACCCCGAGTTCATGCAAAATCAAACGAACACCTTCTTCGGAATTCAGGAGCTCCCGAGCCACGGCCTGCATTTCATGGAGCAGTTCTTCGTCTTCGCGTCGGGACGCTTCGGCGATGCCGGCGTCATAGATTCCGCGCAAACGTTTGGCAAATTCGGGTCCTATATCGCCTTCGATCTCATCAATATGTTTGCGCTCAGCGTCGATCAGGACACGGAACTTACCGATTCCGCGGCCGGCCGTTCGCAGACGGGCTGCACCTCGGAGGGCGTCGGACTCTTTGATGGAAACGCCGTCGTAGAGGTCTTTGATCGCTCCGCCGTAGGCTGCGCGAAGGCGAACCGCAGCTTCACGTGCGGGTTCGAACTGGCAAATATGGCGTAAAGAAAGGGCTTCCAGAAGAAAACGTTCCGGTGCAATCAGCTGACGATAGGCCGGAGCGTCGAGCGCGATCAGCAGACCCAAGGCTCGTTCGTACTCGCCCAGATAATAGTGGCTCCAGGCCATCTCCAGCAGCAGCGACGGATCGTCGACGGCCGTCTTTCGCAGCTTTTCGTAGCTCTTGATGGCATCGCGATATCGATTTTGTTCGAAGGCGATGCGCCCCAGGGTTCGTTCGATGTCATTGCGCAGCGATTCCGGCAGGTTCTGCTTTTCTTCGTCGTCCGCCACAAGCGCTTCAAGGTCGGCCTGCGCTCCGCCAAGATCATAGGAAGCAAGCTTGTCCACAGCCAACACGTATGTGGCTCGCGCCCCGTAAGGACTTCCCTCGGGAATCAAACCGAACTGCAGATTAGCCCAATCTCGCAGTCCGTTGCGAAGGCTGTTCAGACCTTGATAATAGTAGATGAACGCCATTTGTTCAGGGGGAAGACCTGTGAGGTCTTCACTGGCCACAAACCCACGAAGAATCGTCGATTCATCGAACGCCTCTTGGGTCATGATGCGTTCAAGACCACGAACCGCGTCGTCAACAACGTCAACGTCACGCCGGGCCTGAGCGATCTCAAGATACCAGAGTGATGCAGCGTAGGTGAAACCTAGCCGCTCGGCGCTCTCGCCAAGAATACGCAACGCACGGTCGTAACGAGGGTCGTCGGCTGTAGAGCCTGAGACGTATCGCCACGACGCCGCGCCAGCGAGGTTTGAGTCATTCTCAAGCGAGGCTTCAACTGCTTGAGCAAACACTGCGTCCCGCTCTCCTGCGATTTTCACCGAAGAGCATCCAGACATCAGGGCAAGGCCCAAAAGTGCAGCAAAAAGCCTAGAACGACAACGATGTGCCAAGGCCGATCCAGAGTTCATCTTTTACGTCCCAGTTTTCCAGAATCTGGTCACCGAAGAACATCAGGTAGCGGATATCAAGTCGGAACGAGAACAACTCGTTTCCATACACTCGAAAACCACCACCGGCATCCAACGCCGGGCGAGCCGATCGCGTGAGCCAGCCGTAGCCGCCACCCAGCGCGAAAAAGAGCTCTCCATAAGAGAGTGTGGAGTTTAGCCACGACCCCTTCCAATACAAAGGCTTCCAAACCGCAGAAGACGTCAAATAATAGTTGACGACCTCGAAGGGGGTTGGACGAAGATTGAACGCCAGCAGTTCACTCGACAAGTCGGTGTCGTACTGAAGCGAATAGTTAAACTGAGCGACTTCCCAGGCCCAAGAGTCGTTGAAGTGAAGGGTGTAAGAACCCGACACAGGAACGCCTTTGGTGAACGCGTCCAATGGAAGCCAACCAATGGCGACTCCGAACTCGTGCGTGGGGCTGAATCGTCGATTTTGGACGACCATGGCCGAATAGTCTTCTTCCGCAGAAGCCGTCAACGGGACCATCATGCAAGTGAGCAGGATGGCGGCCGAGACAAGAAAAGCTGCCTTTCTCATATGCACGTATCCAACTTAGGGGGATTCGCGGTCATGTCGATGACCTGTGTGATGAAACGTGGCGTGGGCGGGATGATAGATCATGCCCTTGTTCCGCGCTAGGAGAATCCGGGCTACACTGAGTGACTCTCGATCCGGTTGTTGTTATGCTTCGCGACATGAAAAGTCTTCCCGTGATTTTTGTTCTCTTCGCCGCCGTGGGCTGCGTGGATGATTCGCGCGTGTTCACCCAGGGGCGGATCGAAGACCTCTGCAACGAATCGATTCCGATTTGTGGCCGGCAGGCCGCGTGTATTCTGGGTGAC
>JBFFMO010000664.1:0-3308 GCA_041554035.1 Allomicrovenator sp.
CTTCTTTGATCTGGCTCTGGATCTTGTCCGAGACACGCAGCACTTCGAGTTGGCGAGCCAAGAGCGTGACGACGGTCTTGAGGCGCTCTTTAAGGTCGACGGTTTCGAGGATGGACTGCTTCTCTTCTGGAGAGATGTCCATGTTGGCCGCCACGAAATCACAGAGTTGGCCCGGATCGTTGACGCCATCCACCATCTGACTGGCTTCTTTGGGCATCTCCTCGATGAACTTCACGACCTGTTTGGCTGTGCTCTTCAAATTCATGAAGAGGGCCTCAATCTCGACTTCCTCAGCTGGGTCGGGGATGGATTCGTCGTCGATATACGTGAACGACCCCGAGAAGAATGGCTCTTCCTGAGACAACTCATCGAGTCGAATTCGTCCCTGGCCTTGAATGATCACGCTGTAATTATCGCTCGCGATCTTAACGACTTTGAGGATCCGCGCCACGGTACCGATTTGATAGAGGTCGCCCGCTTCGGGGTCGTCTGTGTCGGCATTGCGCTGGGTCAGGATGGCGATCGGACGCTCATGTTTGACCGCTTCTTCAATGAGACGGACGCTTTTGGGGCGGCCAACCGCGAGGGGTACAACCACCTGCGGAAACAAAACGGTGTTTCGAAGCGGCAAAATCGCAAGATCTTGGCGTCGTGGTGCTTTGGGAGTCTCTTCGGACATCGGTTCGCTCGATATAACAGGAAAAAGCAACGGACGTGGCCGTCAGTCTAGGAGCATATTCACAAGACGCTTGTCGGCAACTCTAATGGCTCGTTCTAGCCCGATTTGTGCGGGTTTTGCAACAAGTACTGCTCAGCTCATTTTGCATTGAAGTGAGCCATCAAGTCGGGGAGCGCGTCCACCATGGAACGCATCAAATAGGTCTGCAAGAATCGCGGCACGGTCACGATGACAAACGCGATGGAATCCTCATCGGCCTGGCTTCCAAGTACACGTATCGCGGTGCTGCTTGAGATTTTGCCTCCGATTTTTGGCGCCCGTCGAGCCTCAAAAATCCGGTGAAATTCACTGGGAATTTCTTCAAGATCGGCGCTCGCTCCTTCCACGCCAGTCGCAAGATGCTCGGCCCAGCGCCTCACTTCGTCTTGCATCGCGCGAATACTCTGCACTTCCATCATGTCTTTGGGATGAACCGACACGACGAATTGAACCATGTTTTGGGCAAAGACCAGGGTGGAGGCGACGACGAACCCTCGCCCATGAAGCGTTTCAGCCCATTCAGCGAAGTCGAATAGAGTCTTGGCATCGGGGTCGAACTTGAACGTCGTGGCGGCGGCAAATTGCCCCAGTCCCGCGAGTGCAGCCTGAATTCCCTCCAGAGTTTCGCGCCGACTGAGTTTTTCTGCGGCGATGCCGGCCATTGCGCGAAGTCCATCCTCGGCCTTGGTGCCCAACTTGGATTCACGCGCCCGAATCAGCCGATTCCGAAGGCGCGCCACCCGTGACTTGGATTTGGCCGGCACAAGTTCAGGAGTTTTTTGATCAATGGTGCTCATGGTTCTCGATTGACAAACCTAAGGCCAACATGACCCACTTCACGGCCCGCATCAACTGGAGGCGTGGCTTGAAACGTCGTTGGCTCGTCACGCTGAGCCTTTTCTATTTTTTCCAGCTGGCTTCGGCTTTCGCGGGAACCTATCTGCCTCGTTATCTGGGTCTCTTAGGGATGTCGGGTACTGCGATCGGCCTCGCGTTTGGATTGCAGGCGGTCGCACGCAGCTTCGCCATGCCTCTTTGGTCGTTTGCGTCGGACCGTTTTGGAATCAGCGTTCGGCTGGTGCAGGTTCAGTTTCTACTGGCGATTCCGTATCTTGCCTTGCCTTTTGCGGCCAATGGAACCGTGATCACCGCCCTCCTCGTCCTTTCGGGGATCTCGATCGGATGTGCCATCCCGGTGACGGACGTGGTCACGATTCGTGAGCTGTCGGGCCAGGCCTTTGGACGAATTCGTTCGGTCGGTTCTGTCGGTTTTGGCGTGTCCGCCGCCTGTTTTGCCTATCTGGGGCTCAACCACAGCCACACCGAGCTTGCGAGGCTCTCGGTATGGGTGATCGTGGGGCTTTTGGTACTTGCGGGTGTGTCGGCGGCGTTTTTTCCACGCTCGCCCGCAAGTTTGGCCACCGCAGGTCGCGAAGAACTCGTGAAGATGCTCAAAAACCCGTGGTTGTTGGCGCTGATGCCGTTATGGGCCCTGCATTGGGCGTCACAGGTCCCCTATAATATGTACCTGGTGTATTTTGCCGAGAGCCGCGGTTTTGCGGCCTGGATGCCCGGTGCGTCGGTGGTCGTTGCGATTCTTGCCGAGGTTCTCTTTTTGGCCTTCGGAAGCCGCATCGTTGAGCGCCTGGGGCCGTTGATAAGTTTTGTTTTGGTGGTTGGGGCCACGGCTGGTCGTTGGTTCTTGATGGCCTATCTTGAAGATCCGTTCATCGTGGTTGCCCTTCAATTGGTTCACGGCCTGACCTTTGGGGGCTTCATGCTTTCGATGATGTCGGTGTTAAATCGCGAGGTTCCGTCGGGGGTGCGGGCGACGGCGCAGGCTGTGCTCTACGTCGTTGTCTTTGGGCTGGGCGGGGCTTTGGGGCAATTTGTGTCGGGCCGGCTTTTGGATACGTATGGCGCGGTTTCACTCTTTGAAACGGTGGCATGGCTAGAGATTTGTCTTTTTGTGCCGACGGCCGTGATTTCGCTCTATTACCGTCGAGCAGGACGTCATCGCATGTCAGTGCTTTCCTGATCCCTATGCTGTGGGCTACACTCTTGCTGCCCTGAAGCAGTGAACACGATGCAACCCAAACTTTTTGTAGCCATGGCGGGAAATATTGGAGCCGGTAAAAGTACCGCCGCCAAGATTATCTCTCGTCATTTCGGATTCGATCTTTTTCACGAACCCGTGGTCGAGAACCGTTTCTTAAAGCTCTACTACAACGACATGAGGCGCTGGAGTTTCACGTTGCAGATGGAGTTTTTGTTGGCGCGGATCGACCACCATCGGCATATCGAGAGGCTCGGAGGCGGCTGCATTCAGGACCGGACTTTGATCGAAGATCCCGAGATCTTTGCGAAGTACCTTCATGGTCTGGGCAACATGAATGATAATGAACTCGATTTGTACTTTGACTATTTCAAGCGCTTCAACGAGCAGTTTCGTCAACCGGACCGCGTGATCTTATTGCACACGCCCGATGTGAACGTGTTGCTTCGACGAATCGCTGAGCGTGGTCGCGAAGAAGAGAGAGGTATCACCTCCGATTTCTTGCGCGGGCTTAATGGGTATTATGAGACGTTC
>JBFFMO010000665.1:0-3298 GCA_041554035.1 Allomicrovenator sp.
ATGAAGCCATCGAGTTCTTCAAAAAGCTTGGCAAAGAGCAGGTGCAGGTCGGTGGTTTTGTGGTGAACCGCGTGCGGACGCCCTGGGTCGAGCCAGACGACCTAAAACGCCCCGCCGTCACCGTCGTCGGTGCCCTGGTCGAATCCCACGCCCATTTTGAAAATATCTCCCCCGAGAACCTGCGCGATCTGAGCCGGCGCCTCATTGATAATGCTCGCGATTTTTCGATTCTCTCCGAGGTTGATAAGACCTCGATCGCGCGACTCACGGGCGTCGTTCCCACGCATGTTCCGATCCAGAAAGTGCCGTTTTTCAGCACCGATATTCACAGCCTTCAAGGCCTCGATCTGGTTCGCCATGCGATGTTTAAGCTGAGATAGCCGTGCGCAGCGCTTTACAAGTGCGATCGGCCATCCCTATACTCTCCGGCAGCTTCAGTCCCCGCCTAGATTACGGGCCCATGTCACGATTTTTCCTAGTTCTAACCTTCTTCTTATTCTTCGTGTCGCCGGCCTACGCTGAGCAACCGATGTCTGTGGCGATCCTCAATCTTGAGGGTGAAAACGTCGACGGCGACCTCATCAACACGTTGAGTTCGATCATTCGACACGAAGCCCAACAGCTCGATCGCTATCAAGTCGTCAACAAGTTTGAGATCAACTTCCAAGATGTTTTGCTGGTTTTGGGCTGTTCTGCGGACAGCACCACTTGCCTGCGACAAGCCGCAGAACAGGTGAATGCACGGGTGTTGATGTTCGGAAAGATCGCCCGCAAGGGAACGATGTATTCCCTCACGCTCAATGTGTTCGATTCCGAATCCGGAAAAACTCTCGATAAGCTTTCACGCACGATCAATGCGGCCAACGAAGATCCGGTCGTTCAGATCCGAAAAGAAATCGAAGCGTTTTTTGCCAAAGACCGCGCGGCCCCGACTTCTCGACTTCAAATTGGCTCGAACGTCTCTGACGCCCGCATCTTGATTGAAGACACCTTCGTCGGAAACGTTCCCCTCGAGCGAAAAGGATTACCGGCCGGACGTTACAAGATTGAAGTCAATCATCCTGACTACGAGTCATGGGAAACGATCGTCGAACTGAAAGACGGTGCAGACATCAACCTTTGGGCTCCGTTGAAACCCAAAAGGACGACAGCGCCGCTGGCCACCGAGTCCACGACCCCGACCAATCAAGTCAAGACGCCGAACACGAGTCCTGAAATTTCGAAAGGCACCGAAGGCGAAAGCGTCTCAACAGTGAATTGGGGTGCCTGGAGCGCCATCGGCGTCGGCGCTGCGGCATTGGCCGGATCGGGCGTCTTCGCCTACCTCATGGTGGATGTCGAAGACCAGATCGCCGATGAATCCGGCGCGGGTTCGTTGACTGCCGCTCGTTATTCAGAGCTCTCGGATCGCGGCAACAGCTACGAGACCACTCACCGAGTGCTCTTAGGCGTCGGGGCTGCATGTGTGGTCGGCGGCGTGGTTTGGCTCTTGGTCGAACCCGGAGGCGAGGCCACGACGGCGTCGCTCGGTTTGACTCCAACAGGGGTGGTCGGCACCGTCACCTGGTAACATTGCTGGGTGAACGTCATGGATCGACGACTTCTAATCTTCACATTATTCTTGGCTTTATTGGGTTCAGCCTCCGGTCAAGCACAGGAATTAAGCGCATCGGATCGCCTCGCGATGTTGTATGCGCCAAAACTCACCTTCACGCGCGACGGGGATCCAAGCATTCGAGTGGGCATCATCGAGGGTCGAACGTCTGTGACCTTCACCCCTGACCGGACGATCCGCGTTTTGCCCTCCGACGAGGGCGGACCCGAGATTCGACTCAGTGGCAAGAAGCCTTGCACCGTCACCGCCACCAACTCTAAGTCGGGGAAATACCGCCATATGGTCGTCGTGAATCGGCTTCCCGTGGCCGACCGCGACGCGATCGAAAAGGTCAGGCAGGTCTGGCTCAAACGTGGACATCTGCCTGAAACTCTGGAAGTCGGCGGACTTTTTGCCATCGGCGGAAAGGTATTCGACTCGCGCACGACACTCGTGACCGTTCATTCAACGGCCAGCCGGGCGGATGCCGACAAAGTCAGACGAAAACTAGAGATCGAATTTGGCATTGAAGCCGCCATTCACAGTGAAATCTCGAAGTACCCGTCGAATACGCTGACGCTCCAGTGCGAAGGAAGCGACGCCGCGATCATCACCCAGAGCGCGTTGTGGGTCGCCCCGATGTCGGGCGACGAATACAAAATCAAATACACGATCCCTGAGATCGAAAAGTCGTACGGCAAGGGGCGTGAAACGCGGACCTATACCGGCACCCTGATCTTCGCCCCCGATAATGAGGGCAAATTGGTCGCAATGGTGAGTGTTGGAGCCGAAAAACTTCTGAAAGGCGTTGTTCCTGCAGAAATGTTTGCCAGCGCTCACCCCGAGGCCCTCAAAGCCCAGGCCGTTGCGGCGCGGAACGAAATTTTCAGCTCCATCGGGGTCCGCAATCTGGCTGAGCCCTATATGTTGCGCGCTGACGTGATGGATCAGGTGTATGGCGGCGTCGGGGCCGAGGACTCTCGGGCGTCTCGGGCTATCGATGACACGCGCGGCGTCGTGATGTTCTACGGCCAGAAGATCGTCGAGGCCGTGTACAGCTCAAATGCTGGCGGGTTTACCGAGAACAACGAAAACGTCTGGGATATGGAACCCCGACCATGGTTGCGGGGCAAAGCCGATGCGATCGGAGCCGTACCGGCAAAATACAAAGACGGTGTCAGCGAAGACGAGCTCTTGGGTTTTCTGGAAAACGGTTATAACTCGCCCAGCAAAACCGCTCCCGTTTCGAGCAATAAGCTCTTTCGTTGGAAAAAGTCGGTTCCAGCCGGAGACCTTAACAAGTGGCTCAAGGATAACGGCAAGTCCGTGGGGAGAGTCAAAGATGTACGAGTACTTTCTCGAGGCATCAGCGGACGCGTCAAACAACTCGAAGTCATCGGGGACAAGGGCAAAACGACCGTCGAGCGTGAACTCAATGCGCGACGACTTTTTGGCGGCCTTCGCAGCGGACTTTTCATCATGAAAGTCAATCACGACGCCCAGGGTTTCGCAACGTCATTTGACTTTCAGGGCGCAGGCTTTGGACATGGCGTAGGTATGTGCCAGACTGGCGCGATCGGTTTGGCGACCAATGGAGAGTCGTTTCGAGACATCTTGAAACACTACTACAGCGGAATCGCCATAGAACAACTGTACGAATGAACCTTTTGTGCGGTATTGTCCTTGGACTATGCCTTGTGGTGC
>JBFFMO010000666.1:0-3298 GCA_041554035.1 Allomicrovenator sp.
AAATGATTTGAAAGTGCTTGAATCGCGTTTGGTTTGTTCGCATAGTTGCCGCACACAGATTGGAAAATTAAAGGACAGAATATGGGGCGGAAATTTCTTGTTTTGGCGTGTTTGGTCGCATCAGGTTGTGGCGAATCCAACGATGCAGCCGCGAGCGGCGACTCTGCACTTGTTGCGACAAATGAGCTCTCGGTGAAATTGGGCTCTGCTTTTGCTTGTGTGCTTGATCCGGGGCAGGGCGTTTATTGTTGGGGGGCCAACGGTTACGGCCAGCTCGGTCAAACGCCACCAAAGTATGGTCTAGCTGCAGGCGTTCATCATAGCGATGTGCCTGTATTTATTGAGGGAACGCAGGACGCCATGAGTCTGTCGTTAGGTGATTCACATGCATGTGTTTTGACACCAAATGACGTTCTGTGTTGGGGAGCCGACGATTCCAATCAAATCGGCGTAAGTACGGCTCCCGATACATGTGAGGGGTCTGCCACGGACTCCGGGCTCTTCGACGTCGCTTGCCAACCGATCCCAACAAGCCTGGGGCTTGGACCCAAGACATGGCTTAGTGCGGGCGGCGAGGCGACCTGTGTGGGGGATGGTGGCGGAACCACGTGTATTGGGGGCGCGAGGTATCGTTTATCCTCGATGTCGAATCTGAGCTCGGTCGCCATGTCATCTGAATCGATTTGTGGACTGGATGGCTCGGGCAAGTTGAAGTGTGATGGCAGCCCATCACCCGACGAATATGGTGCGGTTCAGACCTTAGGCATAATCGAATCGTTTGTATTGGGCGGTGGAACGAATATTTGTGCGATTATCGCTGGTGGCGCGCTTCATTGCTGGGGCGATCGGAATTCCGTAGGTGAATTGGGTGGGGGCCATACAGGAATTGTTAATCCTTGGGAGGGCACAATACCGTTGGACTCAGCCGTTCAGGTCGCGGCAGGCGATTGGCATTTTTGTGCCTTGTCGAACACGGGCGTCGTTCATTGTTGGGGAAGGACTTCACAAGGACAGGTGGGAATCCCGCCGGTTGTTGTCCCGGACGTGGAAATGACCGATCCGGAGTCCTACGAATTGCCAGAAGATGTTTGCCCAGGTGGGCCGTGTGAATCCGCTCCAGTTAGGGTCGAGGGAATCGGTGCCGCAGTGAGTATCGCTGCCCATGGAGGAACGTCATGCGCGGTCACTGAGGATCGACAAGTGAAGTGCTGGGGTCGACTTGTGAACTCTTCGGTGCCAACCGTGATCGCTGGTCCATGGTCGAAATGAACGGCTTTCGTTGTCGGCTGGTCTGTGCTCGGGAATCGTAACGCCGGGCAGAAGCCTGTACCAGTCGCAGGTCGTAATGCAGGCGACAGGTGTCGCCTGGCGCGCGCGTACCAATACCATTAGGGGTATAGGCTTCGTTTGATGTGGCCTGGGTATTTGTGAATAGTTTTCATATCCATTCACCACTGCCTCAGGCTCATTTTTTCATCGTGATGATATGACAAGTGCTGTTTCCGGGTAGTTGACAGCCCACATTTTGAGCCTAAGATTCATGTAAGTAAGTACTTGCATGCGTCCCTGGAGGAAGCAGATGACAATCAAGAAGCCCACTGAAGAACGCCGACGAGAAATCGCGGATGCCGCCATCAAGATACTGGGCGAACGCGGCCTGCGTGAGTTCACTGCGGCCAATATTGCGGCGGAAGTCGGCATTTCTGACGGTACGGTGTTCCGGCATTTCAAAGACATGAATGAGATTGCCCAAATTGTCGTGGAACGTATTCGGGAGCGGCTCGAAATGGCGCCTCCGCAATTTGATAATCCGTTGGATCGGTTGCAGGACTTTGTGTTGCGGCGAGTGCGCGCGGTGGCCACTCAACCCGAGATTCAATCGCTGATCTTTTCGGATCAAATTGCCCATGCGCTTGGAGCAGCCGGGGCAGAACAGGTCGCAGCGCTTCGAAATTCGGGCCGTAAATTCGTGAGTTCGTGCCTTGAGGAGGCGGCCAAAAAAGGTCTGATTCGCGACGGGCTCGACATTGATTCTACTGTGCTTTTGATTATGGGGACGATGATGGGAGTGCTCTTTGCCGCCAAAGACGGCGCGCTTCGCCACTCGGTCGAAGAGACCGGTGCCCGCTGTTGGCAGATAATTTCTCTGGTTCTGGCACCTAAACAGGAGGCTCTATGAAAGCGTTCAAGATCGTGGCCGTGGTCATTGGCATCGCGGGTTTTCTTGCGGCGTTTTTCTGGCTTTTGACAACACGCGGACCTCTGGCTCCGTTGAATATTGAGAGCGGCGTGGTCTCCCAAACGACACTAAAACCCAGTGTGTATGGCGTCGGCGTAGTTGAGGCTCGGCTTTCTTATGCCGTTGGCCCAGTCGCACCGGGCCGAGTCTTGCGTGTTCTGGTGGACCAGGGCGAAACCGTAAAGGCGGGACAACTCTTGGCCGAAATGGATCCGGTAGACCTCGATCAGCGAGTTCAAGCCGCCGAGAGTTCCGGGTCGAGATCCAGAAAGAACGTCCAGATGGTGCAGGCTCAGGTCGCCGAAGCCGAAAGCCGCGTCAAGTTTGTGCGGATGAATCGCGACCGCGACCTGAAGCTTTTTGAACAAAATGTTCTGAGCAAACAGGCGATGGATAACAGCAATAACGAGGTCGAACGGGCCGAGGCGGCCCTTGCGTCGGCACGTGCGGCCGCGGCGGTTGCCAAACAGGATGTTGGTCGAATTGACGCTGAGGCTCAGGGAGTGGGCACGGTGCGCGACTCTCTGAGGCTTTTGAGCCCGGTGGATGGTGTCATCGTGTCGCGTGAAGCCGAGCCAGGGACCACCGTCGTTGCCGGTCAGGCGATTCTGCGTCTGGTGGATCCCGATAGCCTGTGGGTGCGCACACGAATCGACCAGTCGCGCGCTCATGGAGTGAACGTCGGACAAAAGGCCGACGTTGTATTGCGCTCAAGGCCGGGCGTGAACCTGCCGGCACAGGTGACGCGGATCGAGATGCAGAGTGATTCCGTGACCGAGGAACGCATCGTCAATGTCAGTTTCGACCCACAACCAGCTGACCTTTATATTGGTGAGTTGGCAGAGGTCACGATTCAGCTTCCTGAGGTCAGCGGCGCCCTTGTCGTCCCAAGTGCCGCGGTTGCTCGCCAGGCGGGAGAAACCGGCGTGTGGCAATCCGTGGACGGCGTTGCGCGGTTCAAAAAGGTGGAGGTCGGGTCTCAGGGGCAAGCCGGGGTGGTCCAGATATTGAGTGGTTTGAAAGAGGGCGAAGCCGTCATCGTTCATAGCTCTGCTCAGC
>JBFFMO010000667.1:0-3292 GCA_041554035.1 Allomicrovenator sp.
CCAAGTTCGCAGTCTGTTCCAGTCTCCATGGCATCTCTCCGGGTATCGCAAAAAAGCGCTAAGGGATCGGAAAATTTTACTAAAGCTCCGATTAAGCGTGACGATGATGGAGGGGAGAACACTGGAATGAATGGAGAGCAGCCATGAAGATTACCTCGATCAACAAAGCGCATGAGATTCGAAAAGTCGAATCCTCAAGCAGCTCCGAGACCCACGGGTCAAAGGAACGCGGTGGAGATGTCGTCACGGTATCGGGCGCCTCGAAGGAATTGACCAGCGTGGCCATGCAGGCCCAGCCAGAGAAGGTGGATTTTGCCGCCCTCAAAGCCGCTATCAAGTCCGGAGATTACCAACCGAACCTGGACAAATTGACCGACCGAATCCTTGCAGATCCCAAAGCAATCAACGACTTAATCAGTGACTGAGAGGGGGCATCGTGTACACACATACCGCCGATAATAAGCTCAGCCGCGAAGTCTTTGAAGTCGTTGAGGAAAGCTCGAGGATGCTTCAATGCCTTGCAGAGTGCATGCGCCGAGAGCGTGAGCACGTGACGTTTTTCAACGTCGCAGCACTTATGAAAGTGCTCGAAGAGAAAAACCATCTGCTCGATATCTATCAGCATCATTCGGAGCGCCAGAGCACCGCAGTCCGTCAGGCTTGGGCCATGACTGCTCCTGGATTCGACATGCCTGAAGACCTGGTTGAGGCCATGAGAGCACTCTCCGCCGCAACAACCGGTCCTGACAGCGTGCGATACAGCGACCTGGCGAGCGAGATGAATGTTCTGCGGGATGTCGTGGCTGAGTTGCATGCGATGAATCGCAACCTTCTTGACCGTGCCGTGGGCTGGATCACTTCGTATGTGGCCGAACTCGTGGATTCGAATACGAACCAAACCTACGACGTCTCTGGACGTTACGGTCGTCGTTCGATGACGTCTCCTCTACTTTCGCGGACGATCTGATGAGCAATATCTCGAATCTATTTTCCATGGGCCGGGGAGCCCTAACGAGCCAAGCTCAACGTCTGGAGGTTGCGCAGCATAATATCGCAAACTCCTCGACCGAGGGTTATGTCCGCCAGCGCGTGGACATGGTGACGTTGGGCGGCCAGTACGGTGGAAATGCTCGAGGTGTGACGACACAAGGCCCGTTTTCAGTAAGAACTCCATTCTACGAACGACAAATCGCGCATCATAAGGCAGAAAGCGGATTTCAGGGCCAGGTCGCTCAAGTAGCCAGCTCCCTGGAAAGCTCGCTCTTTCCCAATGCCGAAGCCAAAACAGCAGTGCGAGTCGGCGAGTTATTCGACGCGATGGGCGCACTCTCAAGTCAACCCGGAGACGCCGTGCGGCGACGAGACGTTTTGTCTCGCGCTGAGGACGTCGCTTCGAGCTTCCGCCGAGACGCAGGTGTCTTGGGCCGGGAGATGACTTCGATCGAGTCAACATCGCGCGACCAGGTCGACGCCCTCAATAAAGACATTCAGCAAATCGCCAAACTCGACCAAGAAATCCGCCAGGCTGTCGCAGGTGGCGGTGGCAATGACTTGATCGACGAACGAAACCGAATCGTCGGCCGTGTGGCCGAACAAATGAGCGTCCAGGTCGTTAACGGCAAAGACGGAACGGTTCAACTTGTGACCGAGGACGGCCGCTCGATTGTCGAAGGCGGCCAAGCTCGTGAAGTCAAAGTTCAGAAGAATAATGGTCAGCTCAGCCTGACCCTGTCCGGTGTTTCGGGCGACCAGGCGATCGCCAAACCAGGCGGCGCTCTTGGTGGTCTGATGACCGCGCATAATGACGTCGCTTTGGGCGCATTAAATGACCTGAATACCCGAGCGGAAGAATTTGCCACCGAGATGAACGCCGCTCATAGCGTGGGATTCGGCACGGATGGGGCCACTGGCCGCAATCTATTTTCGTTTACGCCTGGCGCAGGCGCTTCGTCGTTTGCCGTGGACGCGGCGGTGTCCGGAAAACCCGATGCACTGGCGACTTCCGGTACGGGTGCCGCTGGCGACAACACGGCCCTTCGCGCGATGATGGATGTTCGTGATGCGGGCCTGCCCTCGGGCGGAACGATCGAAGAAGGTATCCGTGGAATCCAACAAAAATTGGGAACCACGATCGCCGATGCGTTTCGAAATGGCGAAACCTCCGAGTCCAGCCTTCAGCAGCTTAATGCGATGAAGAGCTCGGTCGAAGGCGTTTCGATGGAAGAAGAAATCCTGAATCTGACACAGGCCCAACGTGGATACGAAGCAGCGATGAAAGTGTTGTCGGCCACTGAAACCATGTTCGATTCGATCATGTCACTGAAGAGCTGATCATGCGCGTAACCGACCAACAACGAAATATGTCTCTCCAGAGCCGACTGAAGTCGAATGACGCACGTCTTTCGAAGTCGATGGAGGAGGTCGTTTCGGGCTCAAGGGTCAATCGTTCTTCGGACGACCCCACCACGCATGCGACCGCTGCGCGCTTTAAGACGCAGGCGGTCCGTTACGAAAATATGGTGGACCAAAACTCCAACCTCACCAGCTATTTTGAGACCGCCGAAACCGCCATCGCATCGGCCGGCGGCGCCATGGGCGAAGCGCTGAATATCGCGCAACAACTCTCGAGCGGACCACAAACACCTTCGCAACTTTCGGCTGCAGCCAAAGCCGTGACCGGCCTGAAACAAACGATGTTGGATGCAGCAAACGCTCAACACCGAGGTGCCGCAGTATTTGGTGGCATCGACGACCAAAATCCTGCTTTCGACCCAAGCGGCGCATTCCTTGGGTCAGCCACCGCGCGTCGCGTCCAAATCGCACCGGGTGAAACCGTAGAAATGCTTTCGGGGGATTCCACATTCGGCGGGGCAAGCGGTGCCTTTGCCGCAATCACTGCGCTGGAGACGGCGCTAACCAACGGCGACCAAGCCGCAGTAGGCGCCGCGATCGACGGCATGAGGGCTGGCGAAAAGTCGCTCTCGATGGCACGGCAATCGGTCGGCGACCGCATGAACGCCATCGAATTCGCGACCAATTTCATGGAAAACGCGATCCTGTCCGACAAGGACCGAGTCGGCGAGTTAACCGATGCCGATATCGCGTCCTCCATCGGAAACGTGCAGGGCACCATGGGAACCATGCAACTCGCCCTCCAAGTCACCGCCCGAGTCGGCGAGACGCTGAATTCCATCTTCAAACTGTGAGCGGCTGGCAGTGAGCAGCTAGCAGTTCAACGCCGACGTTGTGATTGGTCCGCAGGCCCTATGGCCTGCATTGCGCTTGGTCCGCG
>JBFFMO010000668.1:0-3292 GCA_041554035.1 Allomicrovenator sp.
ACTGCGGTCACGACGTCTAATTCAACATCATAGAAGTATTGCCCAGTTGAGAGACGTTGCAAGAATTCAGCAACATCATCGGCATTTACTGCGCCACCTTTGAGAATAAAGTCGCCGTTGGTTTCTTTGGTCGACTCGATCCACAGGCGCCGCGTGTCCCACTCCACGTTCCAGTTCTTTCGAAGCTGGGCAAAACGGTCTTCTTCGTTGCGCGGTGGACTGACCATCGCCTGCAACTCGTCCAAGACTCGAACAGGCCCGGAACGTTGGCGCTCAAGATCGGCGAGGATGGTGAGCTGTTGGGTCAAAGCATCGCGGTCTTGTTGAAGCTGCTCGGCGTCTTTGACCTCTTCTTTGGCGACCGCAACGGCCTGTTGATTTCTGGCGACGTCCTCTTCGAGCTTGCTCAAATCACTGGTGGTCGTCACCCAGATGAGTACAAGAAGCGCAAATTCGGACAACAGGACAGCTGCAAAGACGGCCAGCTGAGTTTTACCCGCTGTTCGTCGACGAGCCTGCTTTATCGGAAGTAGGTTGACGCGAATCATCGTTCGTTTGTCCTGCGCAAGGCCAGTCCAACCGCTACAGCGGAGATCGGCGCAAACTTCTGAATCCGGTCTGGCGAGAAAAGCCGTTCATCATAAGAGATGTTCCGGAACGGGTTCATCAGCTCAGCCGGGACACCACTTGTTCGTGCGATAATTCGCACCAACGACGGAATCGCGGCTGTACCACCCGTGACGACAATACGGTCGATACGGCTGTCCGCCGCGGTCGCCGCGTAAAAGTCGATGGAGCGTTGAATCTCGGAAGCCATATCCTCGGCACGCTCGCCGATGATCTTCTCAACTTCGTGAGGCAGTACCTCATCGGTTTGAGCTCCAGGCGATCCGCCCATCTTATACAACTCAGCTTCATGGTAGGTGATGTTGAGTTGTTTCTGAATATCTTCGGTGAGGTCTGAACCGCCCATCGAAAGGTCACGCGTGAACATGGTGATTCCGTCGGTGACCACATTCATGGTGACCACGGAATTTCCGATGTCCAAGAGCACGACTGTTTCGCCGCGGTGGAAGCCATAATTGACTTCGTAGCAGTTCTGAATGGCAAACGCGTCGACGTCGACAACGATGGGTTGGAGCCCTGCGTCCTCGGCGACCGATGTGTAGTCGTTAATCATCTCGCGTTTAGCGGCCACCAGCACAACATCCATTTGACCCTGGTCGGTTCGCGGAGCGACGACCTCAAATCCGATGTACACGTCCTTGATGTCGAACGGAATGTACTGTTCAGCCTCCCATTGAATCGACTCTTCAAGTTCTTCCTGAGTCATCAATGGCAGCGTGATCTTCTTGATAATAACGGTGTTGCCCGAGACGCTCATCGCGCACTCTTTTTGCCGCACTTTATTGCGAGCAAGAAGCTGACTAACGACGTCTGTAACCACTGAAGCGTTCATCAGGGCGCCATCCACGATCGTCTCAGGAGGCAATTGCTCCTGATCGAATACCTGGATCTGCATGCCCTTCTTGGCTTCCTTGAGGACACACAGCTTGACGGCGCTAGAACCGATATCAAGGCCAATGCAATTTCGTCCCTTGGCCATGCCAAAAACCTCTCAATAACGCCGTAAATTAGTATTCCGGCATGCTGCCATGCAGCTTTCCAGAGTGTCAAGAAAACCTGCATTAAACAGGTCTTCCCACTTCGTATAAGACAGGTTCGCACGGTGGCGACGCTTGTCAAAAAATTATATCTAGGGACCTTTGTTCCCTCGTGATATACCGCGCATCGATGAATGTCACTGGCAGATTTGGAGAAATCGCGCATGAGCAAGACCGATCAAACACTCTTTTTGTACGATACTTCAAGCTTTCAAGAATACGCTCAGGCGGAAAGTTCTGGGCTCGATGTGACGTTTCCACCACGAATCACTTGGTCGGACGTACTTGATTGCCGGATCGCTCCGTACACAGGACGCAGCATCGATGACAACTGCACCTTTGCTCACGGCGTTCACAAAGCCTACATTCTGGTCTCGTCCGCTCAGGTCGAACCCTCGAAGGCCTAGTCGAAGGCTTGGCGTCGATCTGTGTGTGATTCGTCCGAGACTCTAGACAACGGGACGGCCGCTCAGTTTTCCATGAAATATTTTTTCTACATTTTGGGGCTGGTGCTCACCGCGCTAATCATCAGCTGCGAAGCCAAGGCTCCCATCGACGCGCCGCCGAAACCCTCCAACGAGACTCGGGTTTACGTAGAGGGGTTGGTCAAGAGCCTTGCAGAAGACCTCATGGACCAAGCCGAGGCTCAGGCCACGGGCCAAGAGATCAAGACCTTGCTCGATGCCGAGGCCAAACGATCCTGGCGGGCGAGGCTGAGTGGCGGAATCAAATACGCAGACCTCTTTCAGGAAATTTACGCCGAACGAGGCTATCGAAAGGCGTTCGCGCACTCCAGCGGACTCAAACCCCGCGGTGAGGCGGTCCTGCGAACCCTCTTGGCTTCGCCAGACCACGTGCTTGATCCGTCCCCCTATCATGTCGATCGCATTCAAGAGCTCTCGACGCTGCTCGCCGCACAGGCTGCACAAGCCGCCAAAGTACCGCCAGCGCTGTTGCTCAATGGAGCCGAAGCGGAATCGATCATCAAGTGGATCGACAGCGAGTCCCTGCCCCCCAATGACGAGAAAACCTATAAGAGACTGATCAAGACCATTGTTGGCATCGAAAATACGCCTTCGCCTGCTCCTCGATTGACCGCCCTTCTGGCGGAGTACCGAGGTGATTTTTCAAAATCAGCAAAAAATTCGGCGGAACTCGAGATCCGGGTCGCTGACGGCGCGCTCAGGTACGCGCGCGACATGAAACACTTCAACGTCGCACGTCTGACTTGGAAAGATCTGAGCGATGCAGGTGGGTCAAAAAACATCATCTATGAACGGCTCAATTCAACCTTCCAGATTCTGGCTGAATCCCAAGACGCCACGCAGGTCCTCAAAGATCTGGAGCCCAAACATCCGCAGTACGTGCTCTTGATCGATTCGCTGGCGCGGTACCGTAAGATCGCCGCGGAGGGCGGCTGGAAGAAGGTATCCACGGTCAACCTCACACCGGGCGCAAAAGGGCCACGGGTGGCTCAGCTGCGCAAGCGCCTCGAAATTGAGGGCTATCTCGAGCCGACTTCGGAAGACGAAAATATTGTCGATGACCTGCTGATCAAGGCATTTGAAGCGTTTGAGGTCGCCCATCAATTCCGAGTCTCAGACAAGCCGGCAGCCGCCGTGTGGCGG
>JBFFMO010000669.1:0-3287 GCA_041554035.1 Allomicrovenator sp.
ACCATCTCTGCCCCCAACTCAAGAAGCAACGATGAGCCAATACCTGTGCCGCATCCAATGTCTAGAACGCGTCGACCAGCGACTCGCTCGGAAAGTAATACGTAGCGAGGCAGCAATGCGTGCCATTCGCCTTCGAGCGTGTGCAAACCGAAGTAACGATTCATGTGCTGTGCCGTGGGTTTGAGGACGCGCGGATTATAAGGCTGTGCGTGAAGGTGACGCAACCCAATTAGGCGCATTAGATCCGAAAGGAATACCCGGCCATTTGACTTTGCTTGTTAGGCGTATTGATTTACAAGCGAGCCGAGTTCGCTTGGCCTATCCACGGGAGCCCCATATGAAACGTACTGAACTCACAAAGAAGACCGCTGCCAATAAGGGTTTTGCCGCCCTCGGAGCCGCGACTTTAACGATTCTTATGGCGTGGTTGCTATCGCCTTTCATGCTGATCCTTGGCGCCCCGGTCACGGCATGGATGACGTACCGATGGTTTCAATATCGGGCGAAGTGGGGACTTCGCTTCTAGGGAGAATATATGTTCGATCGTGCAAAATTAACTGCACTGCAATTGTTGCCAAAAAATGCTGTGAGCCGTGCGCTCGGCTTTATCTCTGATGTTCCGTTGCCCGCAGGAGTGCGAACGGTCGTAAACACCGGTTTCGCATCAGCGGCCGGAATTGATGTTTCCGAAGCAGAACAGGTCCCCGGCTCCTATCCCAGCCTTAACGCGTTCTTCACACGACGCCTCAAGGAAGGGGCACGCGATATTGACAGCACGCAAAACGATCGACTGGTTTCTCCATGCGACGGACGCCTGTCTCATTTCGGGCCGATCACTCGGCAGACCTTGGTACAGGCCAAAGGCCGCGACTATCGCCTTGTAGACCTCCTCGATTCCGGGGGCGACGCCGCTGCCTTTGTGGATGGCCATTTCGCCACAATCTATTTGTCGCCGCGTGATTACCATCGGGTTCATTTCCCGGTTTCGGGCTCAGCGGTCAAAGTCGCGTACATCCCCGGGCACCTTTTCCCGGTCAATCCATTCGCCGTTGAGAACGTCGACCAACTCTTCGCCGTGAACGAACGTTTGGTGACCTACGTCGAGAACGATGTCATGGGACGCGTGGGCGTCGTCATGGTGGGCGCAACCTGCGTTGGGCGAATGACCCTCGATTTCCATGAACATGTGACCAACGGGCATCTCCGTCGCCGCGAAGATTTTGAGCTTTCCAAGCCACTTGAATGCTTGGCGGGGGACGAGTTGGGCATGTTTAATCTTGGCTCAACCGTTGTTCTTGTGATTGCAAACAACAAGTTCCACTTCGACTCGCATTTGACCGCGGGCCAACCCGTCCGCATGGGCCAACGTCTTGGGCACGTGCAAGCCTGAGAACGTGCGGGGAAAGACTTGTGGCAGGTCGGGGTGTGGTATAGACTCGGCGTGCTTTAAACATCATCCATTCGGGATGCTGCCGGTGGTTCATCCCTCTGGCGTAAAGAGTCGACTGTAGGTCTGCGAGGAGGCCCTCAACGTGTCCAACTCCGCTGATAATTCGCCGAGCATTCACTCCAATCTCGACGAAGACAGTGATGTGATCGAACTGACCGAAGAGGTTGGTTCCACGGCGCCCGCTATGGACGATTTGGCCTTCGCCATTCCTGAATTCAAAATCCCAACGGGACAAACCAATCCGGTTTCGAACGACGCGGACGAGTTTCAGGATGGTCCAGAAGAAGCCTTTGATCGCGAAGAGCTTGTGCGCACCGTGAGAATGGAAGCATTCGATCGTCACCAACTTGAACTCCTTGATGCGGTCCGGAAGTGGTCGATCAGCGCGCACTTGCGCGATCAACGCTTCGCACCAGATATCTTGGTTGGCCCTCCGCGCGTTCTGACGAAGAAATGGCGGGATTCTGTGGAGGTCTCTGCAGAAGAGGCTCAGCCCGCAGACTCGCATTCGGACGCCCGCAATTCTATTGCGGAAACGGTTCGAACGAACACCATATCTGATGAAGATGTTGCTCGCTCGAAGCTCGAAAAGGAGCCCGAATTTGATCGTGACTCCGAATTGACCGTTCCGAGCCTTCGCGCCATGCGTGGTGAAGCGACGGAAGAACGAACTCCGAGTACGTCGCCGGCACAGCCCGTTTCGCTGCAAGCGATCGACCCAGACGCGTTCCCAAGCAGTCCAATGGACGACGCGCGCGATCTGGAATCGGAGGACTTGCCCGAGCTTGAACTCGACAGCGAGATTCTTGAGGACGCGACGCCCTTGCCCCAACCGCCTCCAAAACCTGATTTTCCGGAAGTGCGCACCCCGAGCCGGGCTCGTCAGAATACCCAGCCGGTTCCGGCACACCGAAAAAGCCCTCACGCCGAGTCGGGTGGGGATGACATCAGCGGAATTGTTCAGGAATTGCTCGACGAAAAACCCAAGAAGGTTCCCAACGCGGCAGAATTGAAACGCGCCAATTGGTTCGTTGACGTTTTCACTGAGGAATACCTCCGAACCTTGCCCAAGGACATCGCGCGGCAGACAGAGGTCGAGACTGAGTTCATTCTTGAATCCCTTGGGGTCAAGAAAGGCGCGCGAATCTTCGATCTCGCCTGCGGTTTTGGCCGACACTCGATCAACCTGGCTCGTCGGGGCTACGAGGTGGCAGGTCTTGACCTGTCGATGGCCATGCTTCAGCGGGCTCTGACTGAGGCGCAGCGTCATGCGTTGTCGATCAAGTTTATCCATGGAGACATGCGGGAACTTAATTTCAACGAGATTTTTGACGCCTGCTTCTTGTGGCAGACCTCGTTCGGCTATTTTGATGATCGCACCAATTTCAAAGTGCTGCAGGGGGTTCACCGCGCGCTTAAGAGCGGTGGACGCGTTCTGATCGACATGGTCAACCGTGACTACGTTGTGGCGGAAATGCCCTCACGCACGTGGTGGGAAGGTGTGGAGTGCGTGTTCCTTGAGGAGGTCGAATTTGATTATGAGACCAGTGTCCTGCACACCAAGCGTTCATTCATCTATGAGGACGGCTCGCCACCTCAGGAGTTCAATTCTTACATCCGGTTGTATTCTCTGCATGAATTGAATCAAATCCTCAGCATCGCTGGATTCGATCTACTCGAAGTGACCGGTGATCTCTCTCATCGCGGAAGCTTCTTGGGGCCAAACTCTCACAGCATGATTCTTCTCGCCGAAAAACGCTGACCGGTCGAAGAAGTTCGGATAAGAAAAAAGGCGCTGATGAGGCGCCTTTTTTGTGATCATTTTGGCGAATATTGC
>JBFFMO010000670.1:0-3286 GCA_041554035.1 Allomicrovenator sp.
CACCGATGGCGAATCCTGCTCCGGCCTGAGGATCGCCAAGTTGGCCGACTTCTTTCTGAACGATATAGGTTCGACGCGCGATGGGAATGAAGAGCGCGTAGTCCCCAACCTGCGCCGCGCCCACGTGAGCGTACCGCAGGAAATCGCGTGCTTCTGCCCAGATTCCGCGGGAGGCGGCGACGTCTGACCGGAAGATATAACAGAGCACATTGGCTCGGTTGATACCGGCTTCTTCCACGGAAGAAAGCAGCGCCGAAAACGTGTCGCCGGTAGCAGGGAACCCGTAAAGCAGCAGCTGCATGTAGATCACATGCGCCTTGACCTGATACTCGCCCTCAAGGTCCTGAATCTGCTCAGAACGTTGAAGTGTGCGGCCAAGCAGGCGGAAGATTTCAGCCTCATCGTTTCGGTCCAACGCCACGTAGGCTGACCGAATCATGGCTGCGACCCATTGACGACGAAGTCCGATCGACTCGGACACGTCCGCAGAAAGTCGGTAGTGGTCCAACGCTGCGGCATGGTCTCGGCGAATCAGTTGGATATCACCCAGATAGACATGGAGTTCGGCGATTCGGCCGCGATCTTGAGCGGCCGATGCGCGCATCAATGCTTCAGCAAGATGGACTTCTGCCTGGTCGACGTTTTCCAACGCCGCGAGTGTCCTTGCCAGACCCAGATGGGCTTCGTGTTGGACCTGCAGGTGCAACGAGGACGACAACGCAATAGCGCGGGTGAAATACTGTCGGGCCTCGGTGAACCGGGCACTGGCAAATGCGGCGTCTCCAAGCTCGGCAAGGCATTCGACGACTTCCAGATCGCGTCCCTGACGTTCAAAGAGCTGAAGGCTCTGGTCGAGGTGTTCAAGGGCCTCTGGGAAACGTGCGCGCCGCGTAAGAACTTCGCCCAGATGGCGGTGAACGCGAGCCACGAGAGCAGCGTCTCGGAGTTTATGAGACATCTCGAGCGCTTGGCGCGAAAGGTCCTCGGCAAGTGAGGCTCGGCCCTGAGCCAAGGCGCAACGTCCCATATCACTGGTGATCGCCACAAAGGGACGTGCTTGGCCCAGGTTTCGATAGGCATCACGGGCTTTTTCGTATGATTTCAGGGCGTCGTTATGACGTTCTTGTGATGCGGCAAGATCGCCAAGAATCCGGTGAGCTCGTCCGCGGATTTCGCGATCGTTGGGGTCGGCCTCGGCCAAAGCGCGGGACAAGGCGTCCTCGGCAGCGCCGTGTTCCCCAAGGGCACCGTGGATTTCGCCAAGTCGAATCCAGACCTGAGCGCGTTCGACATCGATACCCGCAGGCCGTGAGTCGAGGATCTTTTGGATCTGCAGGTAATATTCGCGCGACGCGTCCAGATCGAGAGCCGTGAACGCCTTTTCGCCGGCGGTATGCAGCATCGCGACAGCACGTCCAACCTGTCCACCAAGGCGATAATGCCGCGCAATCGCTTTGACGTTTTCGTGGCCGGGCGATGAATAATAGCCCTCCATCAGCTCGCCGAGCTTGCGGTGAGCAGACTCGGCTTCGGCGCTTTCTTCAAAGGATTCTCGCAGCGTCTCCGAAAAGCCCGGTTTTGAAAAACGCAGCGCCTCGTCGGTTCGCTGGATGATCCCAAAGCGTTCGGCCTGAGTCATCACAACGTCGACGACCCGTATCAACTCGTTATCCAAAATCCTGGCGTAAACCAGCTTCCAGAGGTCGTGAGGGACGTCATCGCCAAGCTGGGCAAGGTAACCAAGGATTCTGTCGAAGGCTCCCGAGACGTTGTCCGAGACAAGACGGTCGGTGGAGTCGCTCTGATCATCGATGTCTGCGGAGTCGTGATAAACCGGCTCAGACGGCACATCCTGAAACCCGATATACGAACCGTCGACCGCGATATCCACGGGGATCGCACTCATCCGTTGGGTCGTGTCGTCCTTTCGTTCGCCAGGAGGAACAAGGGCGAGCTGGCGTCCGAAGGGACGTTGTGCCTGAAGAAGTCCTTGCGTGTAGCGAATCAGACCTGGCCGCGCGTCGAGGTCTTCCGGAGAACACGTCACGATCAAGAATATGGGAATCGGAGAAGCCTGAACTTCACGGAAAAACCGGTCCAGGAACGCCAGGGTCAAGGTGTCGAGCCGTTCCAGATTCTCGATGCCCCAGACCAATGGGCCTGTTTCTGCCGCCTGCCGAAACGGGATCGAAATCCTGCCCAGAAGGGTGTCTCGAAAACTCGAAAGCGCGCTTAAGTCCTGCCCGTCTTCGTGACCGCCGCCTTCATCGCCGTAGAGGCTGGTCAGAATACGTTTGACCTCGCCGATTCCAGCGCCGTGGGCGGTGACGCCGGTGAGTGAACAGAGCTCGTTTTCGAGGCTGGTCTCGGAGTCAGGTTCGTTGGAACGATGAAGGACTTTGATCGAAGGATCCTGAACCACTTTACTCAAGAACGCGCGCAGCAGGTTGGAGCGACCCGTACCCGGGATGCCCCGCACTACGACTAGTCGTGGCACCTGTTGGGTGATCACGTCTTGCAGGTCGTTATCCAGAACCTCGAGCTCCCATCGGTAGATCTCTTCGACGTCTTCGTCCGATGCCGTCGAAAGATTGGAGACATCGAACATCGGAGCTCTTGGCATGCTTCGCGTGCGCTTGGGCCGTTCCGATGGGTCGATCCAATCGTCAAATTCCGACGCCATCAAGGCGTCGATCATGGCCGCAGCGCCTTGGAGCCGATGCTCGGGATCTTTTTGAGTGGCCTGGGTGATGAGACTCGAAAAAGGCGTGGTGTCCCAAGGTGGGGGCAAGGCCAGCGGCGGATCGTTGATCTGGCGAAGCATCACGTCCATCGCGTTCGTGCAGCTTTCGTAAGCCGCGTGACCGGTGATCATTTCAAAAATGATATGGCCCAAAGCGTAGACATCCACGGCGGGGGTGATCCCCTCGGCCATGGCCTGTTCTGGCGCCATATAAAGAGGCGTTCCAAATACGGTGCCTTCTTGGGTCAACGGGGCCATCGTGTTCGGCCCGGCGTCGCCGAACTCGTGGATGGCCTTCGAGACACCAAAATCGAGCACTTTGACGAACTCACCGTCGTCGCGTTTGCAAAGGAAGATGTTTTCGGGCTTCAGGTCGCGATGCACGAGGCCCAGACGGTGTGCCTCTGCCAGCGAGCGGCAGCACTGAATCAAGATCCGCCAGACCCGCTTGAGGTCCATCGGGATATGACGCTGCACCACTGCCGCCAAATCGTTGCCGAGCAGGAACTCCATCGCGATATAACAAAGGCCATCGTCGGTATG
>JBFFMO010000671.1:0-3281 GCA_041554035.1 Allomicrovenator sp.
CGCCGCCCTTCATCTGGTCGATCGACTCATTGATGTAGATCAAATACTCATACGCATAAGGCTCGCCGGCGGCGGGCGGTTTGGCCTTGGCACCAGCTTCTTTGAAGAGGTGTTTGGTCCACTCCGGCAATTCCTTGGTGGTGATCGGTTTCACATCGAGTCGTTCCCGGAGTTCATTGACCTTCTCGACCTGCTTATCGCTCAGGAAGGCGGTTCCCTCTTTATCCAAGAGGGCGCGGATTTTTTCGATCTCCACCATGCGTGCCGCCTGCTCCTCAGGAGTGGCGGGCAGGAAGGCATAGACTGAGGCCAACGACGCGATGGTCGTCAGCTCACCCTTATCGAACATGTCTTTCATGACGTCGTAGACTTTCTCGGCACTCTCAGCGGTGTCAAAAAGCATGATCGTTGGCGTGGAGGACTGCTTTCCACTCACAGCGCTGGTGTACTTGTCGCCGACGTCTTTTTGTTCACGATCCTTGATGAAGGTCGCGGGTTGGATGGCCTCTCGCGTGGCCTGAGCGCTAAGCATCACAACCTTGGCCGCCTTGCGTGCCATTTTGCCGGTGAGTGCTTCTTGCTCATCCCTTTCCACGTCTGCATCGCTGATCCAGAAAGGCTGAATTTTGCCGATTTTTCGGAAATTCTCTTCGAATTGAACGTTATGAAACTCAAACGACGCCAGGACAGTCAGCACCAGACCACCAACGAGCGCGAATTTAGACCACTTCGAAATGAACGAATCAGTAATGAGGTTGGTCAAAAAGCTCTGTTGATCGTCGGAAGTGTTGGGTTCGTAAGGACGAAAATGCTGGAAGGTCAAAACGAGCGCAGGCAACACCAACATCATCGCCGTGAGGCTGGCCACAACGCCCATGGCGGCGACGGTACCGAACTGACTCAGACCTCGAAACTGAGCAAAACTCAGCACAACAAAGGTCACGAACGTGGTCAACGCCCCAAGAACCGTCGCTTTGCCGGTGCTTGAGAAGCATTCAACCAGACTCTCCACCGGGGAATTCCCTTCCAGCCGGGCTTGGTCGTAACCACTGAGCAAATGAATGGCGAAGTCGATGCCGAGCCCCAACAAAATGGCGAAAATGAACACCGTGACGGTCGTCAGTTCCCCATAGAGCGTGAACGCCAGAGCCAAGGTCCATACGATGCCCATGATCAACGGCGTCAACACGATCACGATCGCGCGCAAACGGCGAAAATAAAGGCCGAGCACAAGGCAAAGACCAAAAATCGTAAAGAAGGCGGAGGTGACCACGTCGCTTAGAATCGACTTGTATTCGGCCTGTCGTTTCACCAAACCACCGCCGAGTTCGACAGTCATCTCGGGCTGATAGCTCTCGGGCTTGAGGTCCTTCGCGAGTTTGCGCACGTTGTCGAGCAACGCGTTGGTGGCCACTAGGTCGGTCGAGCTTTCGACAAAACGCACGACGATCGTCAACGAATATCCGTCATCGGCGATCAAGTATTCTTTGTAGTCGTTTTGCGCCTGAGCCTTGTATTTATCGGCGATATCGTCGGTTTCAATCAGCTCGTCAGGGTTAGATTTCGTCTTTTTCAGAGACACAAAAAGTGGGTTGGCCTCTTTCTTGGCTTGTCTGATTTTCTTGGCGAGACGGTCGTAGAGCGTCGTGATGTCCTCAGCCTGCATGTAGAGCAGCTGATTCTTCTCGAAAAATGCTTTGTCGTTATGAAAGTGGGCCAAGGCGACCGACGGGATCTCCTGTAATTTCGCGCTGAGCACGGCAGCGAATTTCTTGTTCGCTTCGGTATCTGGCGAATCCACCACCACAAATAGAGCGGAGCCTGAACCGACTCGATCGCCAACCTCGGTCATCGCAAGCGCGGCAGCGGAGGTCTCGGGCAAGAGCGCCTTAAAATCGGAATTGATATTCCATTTGCTCGCAATCACCCACACCGAGAATGCCGTCAGAATCACCGACATCAGTGTGACAAGCAGGTAATGGCGCGCCAGCACCTTATGAAAGATGATTCCAACGAACTTGAGAAACAAAGCGTTCATGCGGTGATCCGGCAAACAAAACGAGAACTAAGTGTCGGCTGCGATTTCAGCCACAAACATCGTGTGATGTTGGTAGTGCGAAATCGCCTCCAGGGGAACACAAGCCACGTTCCTGACATATTCAAAAGACGAAAGGAAGCTACACCACTCATCGTGGGTTTTGAACATCGTGTGACGGAAGTTTCTGCGGAAACTCGTCGACTCACCTTCGTATTCAAGATTGGCTTCCGTGGCGTGTGCCCAGTTCCTGACGCGATAGAGCGCAGAAAATTCAGGTCGAGAGTCTTCTAAGAGGAGAACTCGCCCCCGTGTGACCCGCACGGCTTCGCTCAAAAGTTCCTGGGCATGGGGTTCGCTCAGGTGATGCAAGACGTAACAGATCATCGAGACGTCAAAGCTCTTGTCGGCAAATGGCAGCGAAGTCCCGTCAAAAACACTCAACGTCGGTGCGTTCAGGCCCGGCAACAGAATTCCCGAGGGAGCCTTCATCGCGAGATCCACACCCACAGCCTGCAGGTCGTTCACAAATAAACCCAACTCGGATAGGCGACTGCCATTTCCACACCCAATATCCAACACCTCTGCTCCATTGGGAACGTACGAGGCCATCCACCGAGCTTTAAGGAGGTCGTGGGCGCTGGGCAACGCTGGTCTGGCCGAATCGGCATTCGAAAGCATCGCCGCGCCGTATTGAATTGCCCTCAACAAGGCTCGCGACGCGGAAATCACAACACCATTCCTGGAGCTCCGCTGAATGGCAGAATGTGTTGGTTTGGGGGCGGTTTGAGCGGGCAATCGGCATTTCGACATGATTTCTCCAATTCGGAATCGAGCGGAGGTCTTGAACTTTGCAGCGTCTGTGCCATGGGTTCGCGAAGGCCGTCGGCCCCTGACAGAATGCGACATTCATTTCCGAACTCGTCGTCGTTGTGTCGTTTTTTGGCGTAGCGCTACCCCACAACTGGATAGAAAAACCCGTCATCGAATCGCGCTGCAGGCCCCCATCGTTGCGCCAATCAAGTCTGACCAAGAGGTGCTCTGGCTCCACACCCACATATCCGTTGAATAATTCGCTATGAAGTGGCACCCTGCGCGTCCCAGCCAGACGTGTTCGTCGGGCGCTGACTCCTGCTCGTCGACGGCAATGGAACCCACTTCAAATACCCCCGCCTGCGTGATGATTGATGCGCGGTACGTGGGCCCACACACCAGCGGCATTGGGCGTTATACCCAGAATCTCATC
>JBFFMO010000672.1:0-3278 GCA_041554035.1 Allomicrovenator sp.
GACTACGGGCGCCGCACCAAGGAGTGTGGGAACCGAATCAAAGGTGCGAAGTCTCACATTAGGCGTGGCGGCAAGAGCAGCTGCGCCAATCAAACCTGTCGAATCTTCGAACTGGAAGTTCAGGAGGTCTTTGCGCTCCAACGGGGCGTAAACCGACAGCCGCATGTGCATGACTCGAGCGTCCCCAGGCGCATAGGCCGCGGTCCCGAGACATGATGTGGTGAGCTCAGGTTTAAGCCACGAATCGTCCCAGGCCGCTCCAACGACGGCACCGGTGGTGCTGGCAGGGGTGGTGCAATCAAACCAAACTTGGAAGTCAGCCACATGGTCGGTGATGATCGTAACTTCATCGACCCCACCGGGACATGTGCTTCCCAACGCGTTTGAAGGGACAAAACTCGATGCGTCCACAAGCCCTGCCATCACGAGAGGCGCGCACAGTCGTTCGCGAACCAACTGCAGGTTGGTTGGATCAATCGGGTTGGGCTCCACGTGATACCAATAGGCGTCGATCAAGGCTGAATCGTAAGCAAAGTCGCCCTCAGGATTCACGTCGATTCCGAACTCCGCCCCCGGTGTTTTGGGAATGGGCACACTGGCAAACCCGAACTTCATGGTTCGCGGCACGCCGGCCTGCATCGAGAGTGTTCCTTGTGAATCGAGCGTCGCAAACTGGAAGTAGCCTTGACGATCCATCAATCTCATCAGACGCGTCGACCATTGCCGCTCAACGAAGGTGGTGTTTCCTGGATAGTTTGGAGGGTTTGCTGCGGAAAAAGTGAACGGATCGATCTGGTAGAGCTTGAACAAACCGCGAACATGTTCCGCAATTTGCCCATCCGTATCGGCGAGGTTACCGGTCAGGCCGCGAACTTCGAATGAAACCGGATAATCAAACGCGCCCATCACGATGAATCCATCGAACGAGACATTCGGGTTGGCGGCAGCCAAAGCTGCGGGCGGGGGCTGGTCCTGCCAGTCCTTATAACCGGTGACTCCCAAAACACGTCCGGCCACCAGCGGCGGTTGCTGCCAGACATCGGCGGAAGAATCGGGCGTGGCCTGCGAGCCAGCTCCCTTGACGTCCGTCCTCAAACGCTCCATCGCAAAGCGAATCCGCTCTTGCGCATCGGACAGATTAGAGACCTCGCCCAATGACTCGGACGTGGTGTTGAAGAGCGAGTAGAGGATCACCGCCAACATGCCGGAGAGCAGCATCGCAATGAGCAACTCCACCAACGAAAAGCCGCGAATTTGTTTTGATCTGATCATCGGCTGAAATCCCGTCGTACAATCATGGTTCCGAAATAAGCGACTCGAAACCCTTCGATCTCCAGCACCTCAAGGTCGTCCGGTTGAAGCTTGGTGACATCGATCCCCGCGCAACTTGCTGCGGGCATGATCGCGCGCGGACCGGCGTAGAGGGTCGCAATTTGCACCCGAAAGAGCGGCGAACCGGTGAGCACGGTCGTATCCGCGGGATCGTAGGAGTTAAGGTCGGTGGTGTCGGCTTCGACATAGGCACCACGTGCGAAGATGCAGAATTTCGCGCCGGTCATCCCCGGACCACGCGCCAATCGGACGTCCACAGGTGTGTCGACCAGAGGCACCCACGTGGCCAGATCTCCGCCTGCCAGGCCAAGGAGAACAGGCTGAGCATCAAAAGGTTGCGCGGTGGCCGCATAGGAATTTGAGGGCGACGAAATCGCACCCGAAGTCCACTGCTGAGCCTCGATATTCAAATACGCAATCACGGCGCGTGAAAGCTCGCTTGATTCAGTCGAATCACGGCCTGCGTTGTACGCGCCAATGGCTGAGCCCTGCACGGCAAGCACCGCGAAAAACGCGATGGTCATGACCACAATGGAGATCAAGATCTCGACAAGTGTGAATCCTCTTTTCATTATTGCTCCACCCGTATCGCGCCATTGAAGGGCACAGAGACCTGATGCATGCGCGAAATCGCTCGGTTGTCTCGCTGGGCTTGCAACGCCGCAGTGTCCCCAGGGCATTCGATGAGCGTCGTCGAGAGTGTGCCGATATCATAATCTGCGGTGAAAATATTGGCGTAGGCGCCACGACAACGGTTGGCGGGTGGAGTCAACATCTGCCCTGTCTGGGACAACACCCGGCCATCAGGCGAAAAACAGAGACTGGCGTTGGGTTCAACTCGGACGATCGCCCCTTTGCCCGAGATATCAGCCGGTGACCACGAGCCCACTTCGACCTGGGGCTGGACCAAATATTCTCGGCAATTTCGTGAGGCTGTACCCGCCGCGACCGTTCCCTGCGTAAAAAGTTGGATCGAACCACGATTGGCCGCGGTGGTTCCAAAATTGACGGTCACCCATACCGGCGTCCCACGGCTCATCGCCTGATTTCTTGCGGTTCGCAGTGCACTCGCCACGCCAGCGGCAACAGCCACGGCGTTTTGCCGTTCAATCGCACGGAAAATGCCAGGAGAGGCGATTCCGGCCAGAACACCAATGAGCACGACGACGACCATCAGCTCGATCAGCGTCACACCGCGTTGAATTTTGGTTTTTTTAAACATGAATCAGCCGAACTGGGTTTACCGCTATAAGGAGCAAGTACTGTTCCAACCGGATGAGAGCACCGATCACTCGGATTGCACCCAATCGTCACACGATCCGATTCTTCAGTGTTTGGGCAGCTACGCAAATTTTTCATAGCCGTCGCACCTCTTTGCGTGTGCGATGGACACCTACAGGCACTGCTCACGCAATCCGGCGGGGTCTTCATGGCATTTGGCGCAGGGGCGTGGATTGGCATCAAGCCAGCGCCGACAATCCACGCGAAAGTCCGCAGGATGCGGATTGATCCCGGTATGGCAGGTGACGCAATCGTTCTCGGAGTGGCAGCTGGCACAATCGACGATATTTCGCCGAGCCATGACTCCGTGGTTATCCGGCGTGCGCGGATCCACAAATCCCGGAGGATGAAAGGCCACTCGCGAGGGAGGCCGAGCATCTGGACGCGTGGTGACTTCGGCGCGGACATGGCAGGCGGTGCAGAAATTCTGGGTCGAATGGCAGGTCGTGCAATTGGGTTCTTCCATGCGGGCATCAACGGCGTGAATCGTCACGAAATTCGGCGGATGCACTGCGTAGACCGCACCAACCTGCGCGGTATGGCAACTCGCGCATTGCGGCTCCTGATGACACGACATGCAGTCTTCACCGTTGGTGAGTGCGACGACACCGTGTCTTTTCACCCAGTCTATCTGGTGAGAATCCGGCTTAGATGTTGGGCGAGCA
>JBFFMO010000673.1:0-3270 GCA_041554035.1 Allomicrovenator sp.
GTGCCATCGGTCGAGCCGTTCTCGCTCAAAATGATTTCGTAAGAACTCTTCCACGCCGGGTCGTTGGCGAGTTTCTCGGTTAAATCTGCGATCGATGCGGAAAGGATGCCCTCTTCGTTATAAATAGGGATAACGATAGAGACATCGATGGGTTTCGAGTCAGTCATGAGTGAATCGCAATATCCAACGGTAGATGAGTATCAGCGCGAGGATATTGGCCACGAGGACCGATATCCCTACGCCGATGAGGAGCCAAAACGTCGAGGGGTCTTCCTCGCCAATGGCAAAATAAAATGGGATAAATGCCGGGATGACAAGGAAAGCCGATGCCACAAACATGGCCGGTTTTCCGATGGTACTTTTAGGGGTGTCGTTCACGTCCCAATCCCGCGCCAGAAGCCGAAATGAGGGCGGAGCATAGCGGCACTATCAACAGGGAGCAAAGTGGATTTTTCGAAGGAAGACGTCGACGCCGCTGCAGCGATGTTTCTTGCTCGCCGAGACTATTCGCGCAAGGAGCTGCGCGGGAAACTTATCAAGAAAGAGTTGCCCGTGGGTCTGGTGGATGAGGTCTTGGACGAATACACGCGTCGAGGTTGGCTCGACGACGTTCGTTTCGCCGAGCTTCAATCAGAGATTTTGGCCCGGAAACAATGGGGTCCCGTTCAGATTCAGGCGAAATTGGTGCACCACGGGGTCGAGCGGGGCGTTGCGCGCAGCGCCGTTGATGCTCTTGAGGTTGTCTGGGAAGACGTCGCCCGAGACCGTGTGAGTGGGCGTTTTTTGAAAGGCGAGGCCGCAAAAGCCTATCGCCACCTGGTTCAGCGTGGGTTCAGTGCTGGCATTTCCCGAAAGGTCGCTTTTTCTTTGGATGACGATTGAGCGCGGCTTCAGTCGTGGGTCAGAAAGCTGAAACCCATGTCAGAAAGGGCGTCGCTCAGGTCTTCCGGAAGCGAAGCTGTAAAGCTGACGCGCTCCGAGGTGTCGGGATGGGTGAACTCGATGCGGCTTGCGTGCAGGGCCAACCGCGAGAGGCCGTATCGTTTTGCGAACTCTCGATTCAGCGCGCCTTTCCCGTAATTGGAATCACCGATGATGGGATGATTGATATGCTTCACATGTCGTCGAATTTGGTGGAAACGACCGGTCTTGGGCCGGGCCTCGACCCAGGTGACCTCGCGGGGTTCGACCTCAACGTGCTCAATGGGGTGGATCGACGTCAGCGCATCGATACGCTCGCCGCCTTCGGCCTTGGGGACCGGGTGGTCGATGATGAGTTCGGTGGCCACCAGCCCGCGAACCAGTGCGTGGTAGGTCTTGACGACCGTTCCCGCCTGGAATTGCTCCTGGAGAATTCGCGCGCCGTCGCCATTCACCGCAAAAACCATGACGCCGGAGGTGGCTCGGTCGAGTCGATGAACGGGATGGCTTGAGCCCAAATAATCGCGAATCAGGTCCACCAGCGTGATGTCATCACGACCGTATCCACGGTGAACCAGCAGTCCGCTCGGTTTGTTCAGGACCAGGATCGACTCGTCCTGGTGCAAAATCTCAAACGAGTTGTCTTGAAACTTACTTCGCAAAAGCGGCCTCAATGGCTATTCGGTTTTCCGAATTCACTTGGGTCCAAAAAGGCGACGATTTTAGTCCGCTAAAATACGCGGCAACAGGCGCAGGCAATTCTTCGCTGCCCGCGATCGGTTGAGTGGTGCTGACGCTGTATGAGTCCCAATCACCGTCGGAGCAAGCGTAACAAGCCGGCGTCGTGATCTGTGCTTCGACGTAGACCGCACTCCCCGAGAATTTTACGCGAACGCTGGTCACCTTCATTTCTTTGGAGTCGAGGTCCGAGCTCTCCTTGGTCAGCGCGCTCCACGCCTTTTCCATATCGACGTTCGTTGCCAATTCCTCGATTTTCCCTTTCTCGCCGGTTTGGAGGTCGATCGCGACGGCCTCGCACGACCCGGATGGATGTGCGGCCCCACAGGCGTAGGCTGAATTGCATGATTCGAGCACCAGGTGATTCTTGATCACCCCACCCATCGAGAATGACGCGCTCGACTCGGATTCATCGGACGACCAGGATTCAAAGGGCGTAACGGTTTTGCCGTCGCGCAGCCGAGTAAGCCACGCGTTGGATTT
This sequence comes from Allomicrovenator sp., assembly GCA_041554035.1. Lineage (GTDB taxonomy): Bacteria > Myxococcota_A > Bradymonadia > Bradymonadales > Bradymonadaceae > JBFFMO01. The sequence continues at coordinate 2,143 of JBFFMO010000673.1, forward strand.
TTGTACGGTTTTTGTGCATCCGGTCGGCTCGGTGCCCGCATTGAAGGCTTCCATGAAACAATCGCAGTCGGCTTCGGGCTGGTCTTCTGATTTGAGCTCGTAAACCCAGATGTCTTTGCCACTTGAAATGACCGCTCCATCACGTTTGGCCACGATTTCAAAACCCTTCGGCCCGTCTAAAATCAATGCGCTCGTGATGCCGTCCGTCACCAGATATTGGTCAGGAGAATCGAGTGGGTGGGTCGTGGTGATAGGGGCAGACGAGCAGGCGCTGACCAGGGCTGCGACGACGAAGGCGATGCGTTTCATAGAGGATCTCGAAGGGTTGCCAGATTCATGATTTGGCTGGCCATTTTGGCAGCGCTGTCGACTTCACTGAGATAATGAAAGTCTGGATGTTGCGGGCGTTCGTAGGCTTGCCCAATTCCAGTCCAATCAGGGATTTCACCCTTCGCGGCCTTGGCCCACAGCCCCTTAGGGTCTCGAGCCGCACATTCCTGAGCCGAACAGTCCACAAATACCAGACACATATTCTGCGCGAGGATTTCATGTGCGAGGGCGCGATGAGACTCCATCGGAGAAACCAAAGCGCAGATGACTGCGATTCCCTGACTATTCAGGATTTTTGCGGTTTCGGCCACCCGGCGAACATTTTCGCTTCGGTCGGCGAGGCTGAAACCCAGATCACGACAAAGCCCCGAACGGATATCGTCGCCATCAAGCAGCACAGCAGGTTGATTTCGGCTGGTGAGTTCGGTCACCAGGGCGAGCCCGAGTGTGGTTTTTCCGGAGCCAGGGAGGCCGGTGAGCCAAAAAGTCTTGTTCATGAGCCACAAAAAGAAAAGGCGGGCCGAGGCCCGCCATGTTTCTTCAGAACGCTGCTCGAAGCGCGTCCACTTTGTCTGTTTTTTCCCAGGTGAAGAACTCCATTCCGTTCTCCGTGTAAGGAACACGGCCGAAATGCCCGTGGCGCGCCGTCGGGTAGTAGATTGGGTTGCGCAATTGGAGGGACTCCATGATGCCATAAGGGGTCAGCTCGAAAAGCTCCCGAACCACATCGCTGAGCTTGTCCTCGTCAACCTTGGCTGTTCCCTGGCAATCCACGTAGACCGAAGTCGGCTCTGCCAC
>JBFFMO010000674.1:0-3270 GCA_041554035.1 Allomicrovenator sp.
CCAAGGCTTAGTTCGGGGACCTTGGCGTTGGCCGCCAATTCTTGACTGGCTCTAGCTTCACCAATTTTAGCCCTCGCGACCGCGATATCTGTGTTTTGGTCCGCGGGCATCCTGCCCGTATCGAAAGTCTCCGAATTCGCCAAGATCTTGAGGTCGCCTTCCACAGCCAATTCAACGTCGGAATCTAGCCCAACAAGCCAACGCAAATGCCCAAGAGCGTCCATCTTAGAGGCCTGAAGCTGGGCGATTTCTGCCTGCGCACGATGCCGAGCAAGCAGGGCGATCGACGATTCCAGCGCCCCGGAATCGCCGGCAGCTTTTCTGGCGGCAGCGACAGCCTCGATTTCCGTGACAAGGCCCAGATTGGCCGTCGCAAGGTCGACTCGGTATTGCCAATAAAGCGTGTTCGCAAAGGCCTGGGCCGTCGCGACCAGGACGACCTGTTTTTGATGCTCCGATTCGGTCTGGACCACCAGATGAGCAGCGGATGCCACCGCCGTTTGCCCGTCTAAAGTCGCACCAAAAACGATGGGCATTTCCAGCCCGACCATGACATCGATGCTGGTGGTGTCGCCAAACCGAGGCCCGCTCGCGAGGGATAAAGTCGGGTTGGAACGCCAATCATCGGAGGCATCGACGTGTGCCTTTGCCACCGCGATATGGGATTGCGTCGCTCTCAGTTCAGGCGCATTGGCGCTGGCCATCCGAAGCGCTCGGTTGAAGCTGATGGTCGTCTCGGCCGATGCCATCGAAGGCAACATGAACCAAGCCATGACGAGGCAGGAAATCGCCCGTTTTTTAATCAAAAGATGTCTCATATCCAAACCCCGCCGTGGTCAAAAAATGACCGCAGCGACCCGTAACTTAGGTGTGCCAAAACGCGTTCGTGGAAGGCCCAAACTGCGCCCGAAAAAGGGCGCAAGAGTGCCTTGAATCACTCGTTTTAGCGTCTTGGGGGTATGAAGATGTCTTGGAACTCACCCGGAGTGGGCAAGAGTGCGGCGCTTGATTCGCGCTCAGCCGCTATGCGAGCGGGTGTTGTGCCGACCGTCGAAGGAGCGATGGCCACCATGAAGGACGCCTTGCACGAACAGTCCTCGCAGTCGTCCGAACAAGGTTCGGCTTCCGCAGGTTGCGTGGTCTCGTCCTGTGCATCGCAAGGGCAAGCCGTGGCGCAATCACCATCCAAAAGCATCAGGGCTTCCAGACTTCCGTGCGGTCCAACGACCAATCCCCACACAAGCAGGAATTGGAAGAAGTAACGGACGGTCAGGGTTTTTAGGAGGCGGCGAATCATCATCGCAGCCTATCATCCACAAAGCCGTACAGGCAACTTTGCTGGCAGGTGCTTGGGCCGGGTCATTTTGCCCGATGCGTGTGGCAAAAACCTCAGGAACGACGGCACTCAAGTGTGGCCAACGGGCTCGGCATTCACCGACCGCGTCAACCACTCACCTGATCAATTCTTCGCAAACCTCTATTTCACGGGGTGAGGGGGCTGATCTGGGAGGTCCAACGAAGGCCCATCTCGGGTGTCCGAGATCTGCTTGGACGTGGACAATTTCACGAACTCGGCTTGGGGTTGAGCGGCGAAATCGGAAATCCGGTACTTCATGCGGGCAGGCTGGCGTCCCTGTCGAAAATGAGCGACCAAAACCCCATCATCGATAACTGGGTCCACGATCGCATCCCAATCATTCACGGCGTATTCCGTCACGCGAATCTGGTCAACGTGATAGCGCAGTTTTTCGGTGCCCCAATCGCCATCTTTGTATTCTTTTTTATACTCCGCGCTGTCCGTGATGAGCTGGAATCCCGAGTTCAACGGGTAATTTGCAATGCCATACGCAAGCTCTTTGGCGGCTTCTGGGCCCCCAGCCTCAGGGTGTTTCGCGTACAACTCCGCCCATGAGGCGAATCTCTCGACTTTTTTGTCGGCGGTTCGCCATACAAACGGTGAGGAACCTGCTGCGGGTTTGGCTGCCAGATAGACCTCACCGCTCGGCGTTTTTCCGCGCGCATATCCTTCGGCAAGGCCGCCAAATATGGCGGTGGCTTGGTCATTCAGACTCTTGCGAGGTTGGCCTTCAAGTTTGAGTTCGGTGATTTTTGGCGTCCAATCTTCGGATGCAAAATCCACTTCGTTCCGGAACGCCTGAATGCCGTGATCGACGCTGATGACTCGACCCGAAAAATACACCAATTTGTCGCCTTCGAGTTTAACGTCGTGCAACACATCTGGGCCGAGTCCGCTTGGATTCACGCCAAGGAACCCGTGTTCTCTCTCAAAAAAATCAGCAGGTTCGAACCACTTTGCCCACCATTCATTATAGCCTTTGACCCTGGGAAAGACCTCGTCACTGATTCCGGGCTCAAAATGATGGAAGATTTGCGCCAAAGCGCCGATGTGTTCGTAGCGTTTATGCAGGTCCGGTGCGGCCGCGCGCAATTCATTGGGGCTTGTAAAATAGGGTCCATCAGGCTGCAATTGAACGCCAATTCCATCCTCGTAATCCCAGTCCACCTTCAAAATAATGGGGCCTTCTACTTTTTTCACTTCATTGCCTTTTTCGATGGGAGTCGACGTGGTTTGGGGCTGAATCGGACCGCTTTGAGAATTGGTACAGCCTGCCACCACCAAGAGTGCGGCGATTATTTTTGGAATGTGCCCCATGTGGCCTCGTGAAAGATGACGTTTCAGACATTCAGTGAACGGAGTTTAGGCCAAAAAGATCTTCGGTCCACCCACCAAAATTGAATATGGCGGCTGTTTAGGCGAGCCCGCTGGAGTCGGTGGCCTTGGCTTCGCAGCAGGACTCCGGCGGTTCTGATTTTTCTGAGTCGCCACAGCACTCGGCGGAGGGCTCATTTTCGATCGGAGTCGCCAGTCCTGCTTCTTTGATGACCAGACCAATATTTCCGAGGCAGCAGCGGCCCTGCGGGTTCTTGCGCTTGCAGTCGTCTTGTTCGGCCTTGCAGGCCGCCTTAATCGCCTCTCTGATTTCGGATTTTCCGTGTTTTTTAACGTCGGCCACGATATCGGCGACAGAATGACCGAAGCAGAAGCACACAAAACGGTCAGGGTCGGTGCTCTTGTGGAATGGGACGGCAAGCGTCTCACCCATAACAATGGATTCTTCGCCGCGAAAATACACGACTTCGCAGGACTCGGAGAGACATAGGCTCCAGCCTTCATGGGCACGGATTTGGTCGAGGCGTTTTTCGGGCACCTGGGCCTCAAGCGTTGCGGCATCGATCGCGCGACCTTTC
>JBFFMO010000675.1:0-3267 GCA_041554035.1 Allomicrovenator sp.
AGCGCAGGGGCCGTGTGTTTTGCGATTCTTGTCCTACCCACGATGTTGATGGGAGCCACTTTGCCACTTCTGGTCGCTGATGTTGTTGCACGCCACCATGACGTCGGTGACGCCGTGGGCGATCTCTACCATGTGAACACGTTGGGGAGCGCTCTGGTGTGCATTCTGGCGTCCTTCTTCATCTTTCGGTGGTTTGGCCTTTCGGGAGCCGTCTACATCGCAGCAGCAGGCAACCTGGGCGTTGCCGCCACGATCTTTATCTCCGGGAGACAACAATGACCTTCGCACTTGTCTTGCTGATGGCATTTGTTTCCGGCTTTGTGTCGTTATCCTACGAAGTTCTGTGGGCGCGGATGTTTTCGTGGTCCACAGCCGGGGCCGTTTCGTCGTTTCCGATGTTGCTCGGCCTCTTTCTGGCTGGCCTGGCCGTCGGGGCCAAATGGTCCAAACGATTCTCTCATGGGGAGCCCACACACTCCCCTGCCGCGCTGCGGGCAGTCGCGGGCTTTTTCGGCACGAGCGCACTGGCTGGATGGCTGGTGATTCCTGGCATGGCGCTGGTCTTGAGCATTCACGTCACCATTCCCGGATATACCGCTCTTTATTGTGTGTTCATCGCGGCATGCCTATCCGGAGCGCAACTGCCCTTGCTGATGCATTATGGCATCGAGGCAGACGGCCGAGTCGGCGCCAATTTGAGCTACGTGTACGTGGCCAATATTATTGGCGCCGTGGCTGGCAGCCTTTTGACGGGATTTCTGTGGCTTGACCACTCGACGACCGACGTCATCGTCACCGTCTTGACCTCATGTTCACTCGTCCTCGCCCTGGTTCTATGGCTCAGCACTCGTCCCGTAAAAAGGGATATCGTGATCGGTGTCTCGTTTTTTGTGGTGGCCACTGCCGTCACGATCGGAGGTCGTTCGTGGGCCTACGACGACGTGCTGGAGCGCCTTTTTTACGGCGCAAATTATGAAGGACAACATTTCAAACACGTGATCGAAAACAAGAGCGGCATCATCGCCGTCGATCAAGCCGATATCGCATATGGCGGCGGCGTTTACGATGGCACGTTTTCCGTGGATTTTGTGGACGACGTCAACGGAGCGGCGCGTCCTTACTCGCTGAGCGCGTTTAACGATAAGCCCAAAGACGTCCTTGTGATCGGCCTCGCCACAGGTTCTTGGGCTCGAATTCTGGCCGCGCATCCACACATCGAACGATTGGTGGTCGTCGAAATCAATCCCGGATATTACGATTTGTTGGAGCTTTATCCTGAAGCCGCCAAAATGCTCCATAGCCCTAAGCTTGAACTCATCGACGACGACGGACGGCGTTGGTTGAACGGAACCAACGAGAAATTTGATGCGATCATCATCAACGCGTCATTCCACCAACGTGGATACGGAAGCACTCTGCTCTCAAGAGAATTCATCGAGCTGACCAAGGCCCACCTGAATCCCAAGGGGATCTTGATGCTGAACACCACGGGGTCGGCACGTGTGTTGGCCACAGTGTGCGAGGTGATGCCCAATTGCATGGCGTATTTGCGCAGTGCCATCGCCAGCCCCGATCCCATCGAACCCGACGCGGATCGACTTCGCCAAGTGCTCTTGGATTACCGTATCGACGGACATCCGATCCTCGATCCGACACGCAAGAAGGACATGGAAAAACTCGACGGCATGCTCAACGAGATTTCTACGCAATCGGGCAACTTCAAGAGCCATGACGATGTGATGAAATTATCAAAGGGCCACGAAATCATCACCGACGACAATATGGGCCACGAGTGGCAGTTCTCAATCCTGGGGCTTTGAACCCGAGAGCAAGCGCACAAAGGCTACCGCCGCAACGGCGATACCCACCCCGCCCCAGATATCGATGACATAATGCCCACCGGTCGTGATGGCAGACCACGCCATCAGCAAGGTCCAAATCACGCCCAGCACAAGCACGATGCGCCGCTCGTAGCGCAGATCCCAGCACAAGAGCACCGCGATCGCGACGTGGAAGGACGGAAACTGAATCAAGCCTTGAGCGTTGGCCGGGGTGAGCGTTCCAAACCTGCCGTTCGAAAGCTGGTCAAGATGTTCGACCAGAAGACCGGTGTAATGGATGTCTTCGATTCCATAAAAAAAGATCGCGTTTTTCGCCGGGAAAACCGCAAAGAGAATCAGTCCAAATATGGCGCAAACACACATATTGGCGAGCGTTTCGTACATCCGCCAGGGGTCACGACGAACGCCTGCCGCGTAGGGGATGTAGAGCGCAAAATGGAAAAAGAACGCGTAGTAGATCTTGGCCAGAATCATGTCCAGATTCGGCACGGAACGCGTCCACTCGACGATGGCTTCCGACGTCAGCCCAAGTCTGTGATCAAAATCGGCGAAGCTCGCGTCCCAAAAGTCTGGATTATGCTCGGGCAGAAGGTACTGAGTGACCGCGTAAACCGTCGAAAACGCGATCAGGAGGCTTGCCCCGTCCAATGCCGCCACCAGAGTCCATTCTTCTTGGCGACGGTAACGGACCGCCAGCAATTGCATCACGCCCACGCCCACCGACACTTTCCAGAAGAAGCCGAGTTCGACTTGGATATGACTCAAGGGAAAGAGCAGCAAGGTGCCCAATACCAGAACCAATACAGCTGCGACACAGACCCGCGCTGGATGAATTCTACCTGTTTGCAAGGGGTACCCAGAATCTGGGAGCGCTGAGTGTCTGCGCGATTTCGCGACGACTCAATCTCCGTGGCGACTTTTCCTGAAAATCGAAAAACGATGATCGGCGGCTCAACACAAAAAAGGCCACCACGATTCATGGCAGCCTACCGACATCTAGTTGACGTCGGTTCGCTTGAAGAGCTCGTCAAGGTTGCGCGGATCCTCGGCATCCATGTCGCGAACCCACTCGGCTTCCCATGGACCGCCACCCTGGCGATCTTCGCCGTAACCCCACTCACCCTTGATTTTGACCTTCTCGCCGTCTTTGACGAGCTGCAGATAGCCTTTGCCGGTGATGGACCGCGTGGCGTTTTCTTTGTCGCCTGGATCGATCCACTGGAAGGTCAACATGTTGCCATTGGCAATGCCTTCAAGCGTTCCGCCGTTCTTATAGGCATAGATTCCGCGAACCTCATCGCCCGTTTGGCGCAGGTACATATGCTCGAATTGTGGCGAAAACCAAACACCTCCGAAATTCGTTCCAGCAGGTAGCGGAGCGGGTTCAGGCAGGCCAGGGTTTGCGGAGCATCCCATCCAGGTCAGG
>JBFFMO010000676.1:0-3266 GCA_041554035.1 Allomicrovenator sp.
CAATCGCCGGCGTTTACGACGTGAAACGACTCGACCTCAACGACGATTCCCAAGCCACCTGGACCTTGCGTGATCGCGTCTACGCCATGGCCGTTTCGCCCGATTCACGTCGTGCGATCGCCATCCACCAAGCCGGTGATGCCAAGGACCTGAGCGCCGAAGACCTGTTTCGTCAATACGATGGGCTCACGCTCATCGACCTTGCGACCGGCTACTTGCGACCCATCGTGTTGCAGGGAACACCGACCGATTTTGTGATGACTTCGTCAGGAAACGAAACCTTGCTCTATGTCTTGTTGAGTTCTGCGGCGAGCACAAGCCGTGGCGTGATGCGCATCAACCTTGAGACCTTCAGAAGTGACTTTGTCGCGTTGCCTAAACAGCCCAATCAAATTGGCCGTGTGGGCGACAAAATATTTGTGAGCCAGGAAGCCAGCGATGGCCGTCTGACCTTCTTTGACGTGGTGACCAACGAAGTACGTACGGTCAGTGGCTACGAACTCAACGCAGTGATCGACTGAGGAATGGCAATGAATTCAAATGTATTTAAATGGGCGATTGGTGCGGTGCTTTTGGCAAGCGTTGGCTGTGCGAGTGACGACGCAGACAAGTCGGGACTTTCGGACGGTTACAACAACTACGGAGGCTCTGAAAATAACCAGGGCTATTACGATGCAGGCACTGGCAATAATAACTCGACAAATAACTCCACCAACAACGTCTTTGTCCCCGAGATCGAGGAGGAATACGACTTCTCGGCACCAGCAGTGGTCGGTGATCGGGTGTTTGTGGCCAACGAGACCCTGAACTCTGTCGCCGTGATCGATTCATCGACTCTGCGTGTTCAGAATATCCCCGTGGGCTACCGACCGACCTCAATCGCCGGGCCAACGAACGCCGCTGTGGGCAATGTTTGGGTGCTCAACGAAGGCAGCAGCACGGTCACTCGAATCGACTCAGCGACTTCGAAGACCCAGACGTTCCGCTCCTTACGTCGTGGCAACGCCTTGGCGGTGTCGCCGGACGCAAAATGGGCGTTTGCCTGGTTTGATTTTGCGCGATTCGAAGGACCGATCCCCGCCGAAATCGATTTGGCATCGATCACGGTTCTCAGCGAAACCGGCGCCTATCAGGTTGCCGTCGGCTTCAACGTGCGTGAAGTGCGTTTGAGCGAGGACGGAAAATACGCGCTCGCACTGACCGACGACGGCATCAGCCGAATTGACCTTGAAAACCTGACCGGCGATGCGCTGGTGCCTCCCACGACATTGATCGACGCCGCCCCAGAAGATCTCGAGGTCGTTGTTGACCCATCGGGTCGTTGGGCCGTCGCTCGTGCGTCGACGCAATCGGCCCTTAGTCTTGTCGATCTGGAGTCAGGCGAAAAAATCACCGTGAATCTTCCTGAGATTCCGACCGACCTCGACTGGGTGGCCGGTGGAAAAGTCATCGTGTCGTTGCCCCGCACCGGAAACCACTTCATCGCTACGGTTCCTGAGGGCCTTCAAAATCTGGCGATTGCGCTTGCGGTCGTGGAACCCGTTGAGCCACCCGTCATGGACGCAGGCATGGACGACGCTGGAACTTCCGATATGGGCTTGGCCGATGCCGGCTTTGACATGACGGATGCCGGTACGGACATGCAGGATGCCGGTACGGACATGGACCTGCCCGTCATCGAGATCCCGGAAGTCGAAGGTGTGACTCGGCTTGGCATCGAAGTCTCAACGCTCGGTGCGGCCGAGGTCGCGCCCCTTGGCAACGTGGTGCTCTTCTTCTCAACGCTCAACGACGAACGGCGTGGAGTGATTCTCGATTTGGACAAAGGCGAACAAGACACCGTGACCTTCGAGAAAGGCATTCGTGGCGCCGTCGCGGACACTCTGGGACGGGCATTTGTTGTCCTCCATTCCAGGGTCGAACTTCCGATTCCCGCCGGAAGCACACCGCTTGACCCCGAATACATCGAACGCTCGTGGGCGATTTCGTTGCTCGATGTGGCCAGTGGCGCCAATCGACTGATTCTGACTTCGCATGAAGCAGGACGTTCGGCGTTGTGGTCGGACGAAGACGGTCTGGTGAAGCTCTATCTTGGCTTCAAGGTTCCGTCCTTGGACTACCAGCGAGTGGAGACCCAGAAAGACATTTTGGTCGCGAATTTGTCGACCTTTGCCACCAAGACTTTCCGGTTGGCAAGTTACCCCGAAGGGCTTGGAATCGTGGGCCCTGCAAGACGTGTGTATATCAGCCAGATTCATCCTCAAGGGCGCATGACTTTCGTCAACGTCGAAACGGATGAACGACAGACTGTGACTGGATATCAGCTTAACTCTGGCATTGACTGAGAGATCGAAATGAATCGCGAATGGATGATTATGGCGACCCTTACGCTGGCATTGACTGAGAGATCGAAATGAATCGCAAATGGATGATAATCGCTGCCCTTGTGGGCGCTACAGCTTGTGGTCCTGAATCTTCGGACCGTTGGGATATGCCACTTGAATTGGTGGGACCTCTCGAAACGTCGACCGGGCTGGCTTACATCGAAAAAACGACGGCGCGAGTGTACGTGCTGGACGCCGATCGCAAGGCGGATACTGCTTTGTTGAACATCACTTCAGCCAAGATCGGTAACGATCCTGGAGTGAGCGCCATGTCCGCTGATGGCAAAACCATTTTTGTTGTCGATCGGGATCGTGAAGTCCTGCAACTCGTGGATGCTGCAGACCCGTCGAGCATCAAAGAGGTCGAGCTTTCTGGAGACTTTGACCGCATCACCGTCGATCCCTACGGCGAGTATGTTGTCCTGAGTTTCACGGGGGCGTCCGACGAGAATGTGGTCGCAAGAAACCTGAATGAAATCGGGGTTGTGAAGCTGAACGGAACGCTCGAAGCGACCTTCACGACACTGTCGACCCGCGCAAATAGTTTTGCATTTGCAGAGCCTTTTTCGCTTTCCGGGCAGGCTCAGCGGCTCATGGTTGTTCTGGCGAATAACGAAGTGACTGTTTTTGACCTTTTGGCCGACAACGACGAAGACCGACTTCGCGAAGTCCCGCTGACCGTCAGTGAAGCGGACACCATTCGGGTGCCGGCGCAGGTCATTTTTGACACCTCGAACGAGGATAAACTCGACCTCTATTTGCGCACCCAGGACACCGACATTTCACGTGTCACCGTCCGCAAAGCGCCAGATGGGGCGGCACGGAAGCTTTTGCTTTCGACCGATAAGTTGACGGTGAATTCACCGGCGGGCATGGAGATCG
>JBFFMO010000677.1:0-3264 GCA_041554035.1 Allomicrovenator sp.
AGCTGTCTGCAACTTCGTCGCTTGTTCGGCGTGCATCGAACGGAAGGGGCAAAGGCGACCCATCGGCAACCTTCCCTGGGTTCGTGACATCGGTTGATTGAGCCACAAAGCCACTGACAGAAAGGCTCGAAGACTCGTCGTCTCCTGCAAGGTCACTTACCGGCTCAAGTCGAATGCTCACAACGTAGCGGCCGCGATCAGGCAGCTCAAGGGCATCACCATCACGTGAATACTCTCCGCCAGCGACGTCGAAACGAAGAACCGTTGGTTTGGCACTTGCGTAGGCCAAGCCGTACTTCGTTGTGACGATGGGCGTCAAACGAATCTCAGAAACAACGAGCCCAAGCTCGGTCAAATAGAGGTCGTCTGGAACTTGGTCTGCGCCCACGAATACGAATCGAGGGACAACGCTAATCGCCTGCGTTCGCGTCGACGCGCTTCCGCCGTCTTCGACGATCGTTTCCGCGTCCACACAACTCGTTCCTAAAGCTACCAGCCCGATGACCGCAAAGATTGTTTTTTTCACTGCCATCTCCTATCCGACCAATACTGACTTCAGGTCAGCAAGTTCTTCGGTTCCATTAATGATTTGACTCAACCGAGGACGTTTCATTTGCAGCAATTCTGCCGCTTTAGTCACGTTACCATCGGCCTCGAGCAAGGCACGTTTAATCGACTCAATCTCAAGCCTCTTTTTGAGGTCCGTCAGACTGAGTCCTCCATTGACGACCATTTCAACCAGCGCCGTTTCCGGGTCATAACCCACCGCGGGCTCAGGGCTCTGGACGGCGTCGACTTTGCCAATGGAGTGCATCGGCTCGAAAGTCTCAGGGAGTTCGAACTCGGAAGAATAAAAGGTCCCACTGATGAAGAAATCTTCAAAGTCGGCCAAATCTTCCATCGTGACTTCGTTTCCTTCCACAAAGAGAAGAATGCTGCGAACGAAGTTCTGTAGCTCTCGAATATTTCCGGGCCAGCTGTAGCGCATCAGGTGCTTCAGAACAGCGGGCGCGAATCGTTTTGGTATGCCATCGGCAAAGCGGCTCGCAAAGTGCTGAACCAGACTCGGGACGTCTTCTCGACGCTCCCTCAATGCCGGACTCTCGATGACGACGCCCTTCAGGCGATAGTAGAGGTCGAGCCGGAACTCGCCCTTCTGGACCATGTCTTCGAGATTCTTGTTTGTGGCACAGACGACCCGAACATCGACTTTCAACGTCGTGTTTCCACCGACTCGTTCGAAGGTCCCTTCTTGGAGCACACGGAGCAAGGCAACCTGTGTGTTCGGCGAGAGGTCGCCGATCTCATCCAAGAAGATGGTGCCCTGATCGGCGAGTTCGAAACGGCCTGGTTTCTGGGACGTCGCCCCGGTGAAGGCGCCTTTTTCGTGCCCGAACAACTCAGAGAGCAGTAGGTTTTCTACAAAGGCGGCGCAATTCACTTTGACGAAAGGTCCGCGAGACCGATTGCTTGTGTGATGCAACGCCTCGGCGATCAGCTCTTTACCCGTGCCTGACTCTCCGTAAACCAAGATCGTCGCGTCAGATTTCGCCACGCGGTCGATGATGCGAAAGACCTGATGCAAACGTGGACTTTCACCCACAATTTCGCCGTATCGGTCATGCCAACTGGCAAGTCGAGTCGGGATGGCTGGAGTCACAAGTCGGACGGGTTCGAGTGCTGTGGTGACCAACTCGGGCACCTCGCCACGAAGATCCTGCAGCAAGGCGACAAGCTTTCGGTGGTCAGGCTTGCCAAAGTAGGCGTTGGTGAAGTCATTTGGCACACGGCTGGCCCTTCGCACGACTTCCTGCAATTGGTTTTCAAGCAGAACACGTGCTTCCGACGACCTTGAGAGAGCCACCAATGCTTGTGCGCAAAGGGTCGCCGCACGAACTGAATCGGTTCGTTGCGACAGGTCAGTGAAGCGTGCAAGGGCTTTGCGGCCGAGAGCAAGAGCGTTTGTCGGATCGCTTGAGAGGCCAATTTCGGCGTCCAAAAGCCAGGTGATGCCCTCAAGGACGGGGGCATCGCCCTCGCCGTCTTCAGGGGCAATCGACAATCGCAGCCGAACGGCCTCTTCACGTTGTCCCAATTCAAAATGCGATTGGGCGAGTCGCAGTCGCGCTTCGGGTTGGTACAAAAGGTTGGCACCATCCGAGAGTTCATCGAAGACTTCGATCGCGTCGTGATAGCGGTGCTCGTCGAAGTACAAATACCCCTGCACCAATCGACTCCATCGACTGATAATGGTCCGGTTTTCGTGGGCCGTATGCAGGTGGTCGATGATCGCGTGGCCGCGGTCGAACGCGCCGAGATCCTGGTAGATGGTCGCGAGGTTATGCGCGGCGACACCGTAGGCCACATCATCATCCGACCGTCGCGCACAACGCAGCGCGTCCAAACAGGCCTCAAGCGCCTGATGATACTCTTCGAGTCGTTGGTAGATCGTGGCCAAGTTGACCAGACCGTAAGCACGAGGCCTTGAACCACGTAAACCGTGAGATGCGAGCGCTTTATTAAGACGAGCGAGGGCCTCTGCGTGGTCGCGGCGCTGCATGGCCACGACGCCGAGATTCGCATCCGCACGAGCGATCTCGTCTTCCCATGCCCATTCCGTCGCGGTCAGTCGATTCTCTTCAAAGATCTGGACGGCTTGGTCGTACTTCGCCTTAAAGATCGCGATGCGTCCGCGAATATTCTTGGCCTGCACCCGAAGACGATCGGCCTTAATTCGTGGAACTTCACCCTCCAAGAGGTCGGCGATCAAGACCTGCAGGGATGAATCGGCGCTTTCAAGGTCTCCCAGTGCATAATCGCACTCGGCGAGTCCCAGCCTTGCGCTGCCGTCGATGAAATCGTTTCCTCCGAGTACTCGAGTGAACCGTTCACGGGCCTGGTCGAACTCAGAAACCTTGGACAGAAGCTGCCCGATGCGCACATCGAACTCACGCAGGTCTTCGGCAGCGACTTCGATGACCTGAGCCTCGGCGAGCGCTTCGCGGTAATGACCCACCGCGGTCAGCACATCAACACGTTGCAAGCGCAAGGGTTGTGGCCAGACCTCCGCTTGAAGGCGTCCGCGGTCGAGCAGGTCTAATGCCTCGTCCCAATTTCCGCGTGCGATCAACCGTTTGACCGCTGCATCAAGGTACTTCAGACCCGCGTCGGTTTGTTTTGCCAGCAAAAAGTGGCGCGCAATGAACGCCAGGTCTGGCTCGTCCGGGTTCAGGCGCTCTGCATTTGCCAGCGCTTCGTGAAGCG
>JBFFMO010000678.1:0-3259 GCA_041554035.1 Allomicrovenator sp.
GATTTCCACGCCTGACCTCTCTTCGATAATTCGTGTCCGCGTGAGTAACACGAGGGGAGAAATGGGGTCAAACCGGCGTGACGTGCGGGTGGACGCAGAGGTGGGCTTGTAATAACCTCGTCACATGGCCATCTGCCCCTATTGCGAAACACATTCTGAAACCCAGCTTGAGCTGTGTCCCAGCGGCGATGGTTTTTACACCATCGACGAAAAGGACTGGCAAAGTTGCCGTGGTGAGCCCTTGTTAGGCTGGCCGGTTGCCGGTCGCTTCGTGGTGACCGCGCTCATCGGGCGAGGATCGATGGCGCGCGTTTTTCGGGCGCGCCAACTTCAACTGAATCGAGACGTCGCGCTCAAACTCTTCGACAGCGCGTCACTGCAGCACGAGCTCCTACCGGCGGGAGATCTGGACCAGGCGATCGCCTTGGCCAAGCAGCGTTTTGAGCGTGAAGCACAGGTGCTTGCTCAAATTTCGCACCCGAATTGCGTGACGCTCTACGACTACGGCGTCAGCTCCGACGGGCGTTTTTTGTACATCGCCATGGAGTTTGTTCAGGGACTATCGCTGAGGCATGCGGTCAATCGAGGATTGAAATTCGACGCCATCATCGAGATCGCCCAGCAGATCCTACTCGCCCTGCGCGAAGCGCACGGGCTTGAGATTGTGCATCGTGACTTGAAGCCCGAAAACATCATCTTGTCGATGCGAGTTGGAACCGAAGAACAGGTGGTCAAGGTCGTCGACTTTGGCATCGCAAAGATGCTGAGCGGCGAACAAGAAAGCAGGACGATGGCCGGAACGCTCTTCGGAACCCCGGCCTACATGTCGCCCGAGCAATGTCGCGGTGAGACCGACACGGTGACGGCCGCTTCGGACATCTACTCGCTGGGATGCGTCCTCTACGAAATCGTATGTGGAAGGCTTCCCCATCCCGCGCAAACGCCGCAGGAAATGGTGCGGATGCACATCATGGATCCTCCCGCTGAAGTTGTCCCGCGGGCGGGCCTGGAGATTCCTCCTGAGTTTGCGGCTTTCTTGGTGCGTTGCATGCAGAAGAAACCGGCCGACCGGTTCCCCAACGCACATGCCGCCCTCGTTGCATTGGACGAGTTTGTCGGCACCGCCATGAGTTCGGGCCCATCAACTTCGGAATACATGCGGCGACGAGCCGCATCCGCGCAGTCCAGAACCGCACGGGTCTCGGTCCCCAAAGACCAAATCCGCGGCGACCAAATCGTTCCGCCCGTCGTTCAGTCCTCGGTACCTCCGCCTCGCATGACCCAACGGTCTCAAGAACCCGCGTTGAGCATCACCGATACGCACCCGCCAGGAAGTCTGAGCCTGACGCCTGCCCAGGGTGGTCAACGCAGTCTGAAAATCTTAATGGTGCTTGGCGTCTTAGCCGTCTTCACCTTCTGCGCCGTCCTTCTATACTTCATCTGGTACAGAATCGTCGGACCATGAGAGCTCGATGTCGGTGTCTTTCAGACTCCGCTCCACGTCGACCATTCGCTCCGAAGGCACCATCACCTCGAGGGTTCGGCGAGGCAAACGCAAGAGTCTTCCCACCGACAACCCGCGAACCATCACCGGAATACCGTCGTCCAGCAAATGGCCCGCAATGGCCTCTGCGAGCTCGACGCGATCGGTGCTGATCACTTCGGCACAAAAGCCGTGCGCCTCGCGAAAGCGCATTTCACGACGGATGTCGGTCACCAAGCAGGCGGCCAGCGCGACCACCGCGACTGCGATGACTTCGGGTGCGCCGTGTCGCCAACCCAGCCCAAAAAGTACGATCGTGAAAACGGTCGTGCGCAAAATCGCCCTGTCATGATGCTCAGCAGCGTCATGCACCCCGACCATCTTCCACGCTTTAACGATTCGCTCTTCCGGCGAAAGCAACCGAGTCAAAACTCCCTGCGAGACGAGCAAAATCGCGAGCCGCAAAAGCCAGTCAAATTTTGAGTCGGGCAATGGAAAGGGAAGGGTGACCGCAAACGCAGCCAGAATCAGTGGCCAAATGCCAGAGGTTGGGGCGCCCACTCTTGGCCGCTTTGCGATGTCGCGCGTCGCGGTCCACCGCAACGACCACAACAAGATCGCCAACGAGATCGTGAACTCAGTCCAGATTTGAAACATATGACCTCCGCACTTTAGAACCGAACGACGCACGCGATTCTTCCCTCAGTTTAGCTTTGCATCGAGGTGAGCTACAAGGAGGGGCAGGAGGAAGCATGAAAGCTATACAAATCGTCGGTGACTCTCTGGTGTGGGCGGACTATAGGGACCCGTTTTGCGGGCCGGAAGATGTCGTCCTCGACATCGCCGCGACCGCGGTCAACCGAGCCGACCTCCTGCAACGAAAGGGACATTATCCACCGCCGCCTGGCGCGTCGGAGATTCTTGGGCTTGAGGCTGCCGGGATCGTCTCCGAGGTCGGTCCGGCCACGGTTGGCTGGCGAGTGGGCGATCGAGCCGCTTGTCTGCTTGCTGGTGGCGGGTATGCCGAACGCGTTCGGGTGCATCACTCAGCTCTGATCCCGTTGCCGGATTCGATGCCCTTCGAATTGGCGGCCGCCATCCCCGAGGTTTTCTACACCGCGTTTGTCAACCTCTTCCTGGAAGCGGGCCTGAGCGAAGGCGAGACGGTACTCATCCACGCAGGCGGATCGGGCGTGGGTACGGCCGGCATTCAGATGGCCGTGGAGTCGGGCTGTCGGGTCATCGCAACCGCCAGCGAACCGAAACTGGAATCGATTTCGGAACTCGGCGCGTTTGCCGTCGATCGAAATTCCGAAGATTTTGTCGAGTGCGTGCTCGAGGTCACAGAAGGCAAGGGCGCCGATGTGATCTTGGACCCGGTCGGCACCTATCTGCCGCGAAACCAGAAATGTCTGGCGCATGAAGGGCGACTCGTCGTGATCGGCCTGATGGGAGGGTTATCGGCAGAGCTGGATCTGCGAACGCTCTTGAGCAAGCGCCAGCGCGTGATCGGAAGCGTACTTAGAAGCCGCAGCATCGAAGAAAAGGCAGCCATCACCGCGCATTTCCTGCATGAAATCTGGCCGATGATTTTGGACGAACGTATTGGCCCGATCATCGACGAAGAATATAAGATTGAAGACGTCGAAGCCGCCCACGCCCATTTGGCTTCCAACGAAAGTTTTGGAAAGCTCGTTCTTTGCGTGCGCTAGCTCCTTCGCGATTGCCCGTCTTCCTGTTATTCTGTGCCCTCCTGAGAACCTAGTAGTATATGGC
>JBFFMO010000679.1:0-3258 GCA_041554035.1 Allomicrovenator sp.
ATACGGGTTGTTCTTCCGCGGGCTCTTCCTCGACCGCAGACTCCTCCACAAGAAGTTCAGGCTCGGGCTCAGCCTCTTCCTCGTCGTCCATGAGGTCTTCGAGGGAAAATACGGGTTGTTCTTCCGCTGGCTCTTCCTCGGCCGAAGATTGTTCATCTTCATCGGCGACCATGATTTCTTCTTCGACCAACTCGTCGCTGACTTCTTGCGTGAGGCCTGGAACTTCGAATTCCATGGAAGGTTGTGGCTCGGGATCGCTTTCGCCACCAAAGAACCCACCGCCTCCGTCGCCAAAAAGACCATCAAACATGTCGTCGATGTCGGCTTCCTCGGCTCCAAAGGAAAATTCTTCCATGGCCTTGAGCGCCATCTCGTCCATGTCTTCTTCGAAGGCGAGGATCTTCAAGCCACCGGTCGTTTCCCCGAGTTGAGTGGGCCCCTTAGGAATCGCTTCCTGAATCAGTTCAGGAAGCAGCTCTGGAGCTTCACGGGTTTCCGGCTCAGCCCCGTCAGGTGCCTCAGCGGTTTCGGGATCGATTTCCTCCAGACTCACCGAGTCGTCGGCATCCGACCTTTCTGACGAATCCTCAAGGGCGGCAGCTTCCGAGACCTCGCTCGCCATCGCCAAGGCGGCAGCAACAAGGGCGTCGTTCGCCTCCTCATCACTCCCAAACGAGTCGTTCACCGGAGTCCCGGCCTCCTCGTCGACTTGCTCGCCATCCTTCACCACGCGTTGCTCGCGGGTGATTTCACGCCACTCACCGGATTCAGCACCAGCGTCGGTCCGTTTCGAATGAGCATCTGGCGCCGTGTCATCAGGCTCGCTCGCCAGCAGCTGATTCAGGGATCGGTTTTCGAAGGACTCACGCGTCTTACGCTCATAACTCTCTTTATCTTGAGGCAATGGCGTTCGATCGTTGTGAATATCGTCGCGTTGCTCTTCGGGGGCCGGCGATCCGCCGGATTTTTCCTCGACGATGCGATCCACAAGCGCCTTCGACTCTTGGGCGAGCTTGCTGAATTTGATGAGCATTCCAACAGGTGACTGTGGTGATGCGTCATCAGGCGCACGGACTTGTAGGACGATTCCTTCTCCAAGGAGCGCGGTTGAACCGTCACCCAAGAGGAACTGGAATCGAATGGTCGTACCGATGGGCTTAAGTTTTCCCGGTTTCATCGGGATAAACATGCCGCCGGCGGAGATAAAGCGCGCGTAACCGTCCACGAAATCTTCAATAGTTTCGTATCTAAGGCGCGCACGAATGGCCGAGAAGTTCTGGTCGCTCACCAATTTCCTCACACAATACAGGAACGCGAGGCTGCACCTAGTTTAGGCTCACGTAGCCCTCACGCAATATTTTGTGCGATTTTGAGCGATTGACAGCGAAATCGCACGATCTCGCTCAGGCATCAGTCCGAATACACTAGACCAAGAACAAGCCCTTGAACAAGTTCGAAGGCTTCTGCATCGACATAGTCTTGCGTTCCATTACCCGAAAACGACGTTCGCTCCATGCGAACGTCCCATCCAAACATAAAACCGAGGCTGCTGCTCAAGGCATAAACACCCCCGACTCCACCTCCAAAGCCATACACGTAGGATGACTCGCCGTAGTTTTCACCGCCGCCGATCCATGTGCCAAAGGGTGAAATTTGGAATTTGGCACGCAGAACAAGGTCATCTGTTAAGGCCTGTGCGGCCACAGAGGCGCCCAAGACGACGGCAATCGTAGACGTCGAAGGCAACGCCCCCTGATCGACGGAGTACGACACGTATCGAACGCCTCCCTGAAGATCAAATTGGACGGCCTCACGGGCCCCTCGATCAGGAGTGGTCATCAAGATCCTTTGATCGACCATGAGCTCGCCCTCCAGATGCAGGAGTGGCTTACTCTCCACTGGCTGTCCAGGATCGGCCGCAGCAGCAACACTTGCCATACCACCGAGTAACCCAACGACGACGCCTGTAGATGACGTCCCTCCGCCATCCAGAAAATACCCAAGCTTGAGTGAGGCCCCTGGATAAAACTGCGACGGGTAAGTGAGCACGGCTCCATTCGATCCATTCACGCCCAGATCGCGTTTAATCAAACGGCCCGCCACCTCAAGGAAAAGCCCATCGGAGCCACGAATCTTCAGTGTTTCATCGGGGGAGGTTTTGGGTGGGGGTTCAACCACCGGATCGACTTCAGCCGTTTCAGCGGGCGTCACCACCAGCACCTGAGGCGTCTCGACCAACCCAAGATCGTCGCGAAGTTCGGAGACGATCGCGTTGCCCGCGGAATCGGACAAACCACCGGATTCCATGTCATGGGCAAATTCCCGACGGATTTCACCGTCTGGACCAATGAGATTGACCTTATACCGCCCGCCGTCTTCTTCGACGTAGACGATGCGGTCGACTTTGCCGCCCTTCATCACCCATTTCAGGTCTTTGGGGCGACGCATCAGGCCTTTTGTCTTGATCGAGCGGGTCTTCACTTCTTTGACAAACCAAGACTGATCCAAGGCCTCGACACCTTCGATGGCATCGACCCGGGCGACCAAGTCGTCGGATCCCCCTCCCGGGATATTCAGGACGACCACGCGGAACGATGGGTCACCCTCCCCGGCGAATGCGGGAGAGACCAGGAACAACGACATGATGCAGAAAATTTGCGGCCATAGGGCCAGCAACGACTTGCGTAACAATTTTGACCCCGAATGCCTCAAAAACGTTCGATCTCGAATTCATCCAGGTTGAAATCATCGCCATCTGACGATGCTTTTGACCCCTTCCCGGGTTCGAAATTCGCCCAGGCGGTTTCGTTCTCCGCAGATGCAACACCACTGACCCGCAACGCGAAATCGTCGGGATTTGAGCATTGGTGCAAGGCTTCTTCGTACGTGATCATCCCGCCCTGCAATAGAGTGAGCAAGGACTGATCGAAGGTCTGCATCCCGTAGGCCACAAAACCCTTCGCGATATTTTCGGTGATCGTTCGCGCCGTGGCGTGTTCCATGACCAACTCTCGAATTCGCGCCGTAGAAAGCATGATCTCGACGGCAGCGACTCGGCCTTTTCCATCCGCACGGGGAACCAGACGTTGTGAGACAACGCCCTTGAACATGTTGGCGAATTGATAGCGCGCCTGATCGCGTTGATGCGGCGGGAAGGCAGACAGAATACGACTCACGGATTCGGATGCATCGGTGGTGTGCAACGTGGACATCACCAAATGTCCCGTTTCTGCGGCAGTCATGGCGATCTCGATCGTC
>JBFFMO010000680.1:0-3257 GCA_041554035.1 Allomicrovenator sp.
AGAAACAGACCGTAATCCTGGTGCACGGACTCGCCGACCAGGCCGGAACGTGGTGGCAAACGATCGACGTTTTGGACAGCTATCACGTGATCGCGGTTGAATTGCCGGGACACGGTGAGTCTGGCCCTCCGTCTGGCGATATCGACATCGCCATGTTTAGAAAAGCCATTGACGTCGTGATGAAACGCTCGGAGGGGCCGGTCATTCTGGTGGGAAATTCTTTGGGCGGGTACGTGTCATTGCAATACGCGTTGGAACATCCCGACCACGTGGCTCAAATCGTTGCGATCGACGCGGCTGGAATGCCGATGAAAATTGACCCCGACGTTTTTATGCCCAAAGACCGTGATGCGATGGCCAAAACCATGTTCAAAGTCACCGGCCCCAAGTCCGCGACAATTCCGGGGTTTGTGCTCGACGATATCCGCGAAAGCATTATGGAAGGAGCCACTCCACGGGTTTGGAAGGCATTGCGAGACGGCGGTCCACTTGATCAAGAACTGGGGAAAATATCCGTCCCTACGACCGTGATCTGGGGCGACCAAGACGGCCTGATTCCGGTGAGCGATGGCCGAGCGATGGCCAAAATTATTCCTGGCGCGAAGTACATAGAAATTGCGGGTTGCGGCCATTCTCCGCAGGCGACGTGCGCAGACGAGCTGAACCCCATCCTGTCTCGGATTCTTTTTAAGCCCAACTGAGTCAGGCCGCAGCAGCCTGACACTGCGGACAATAATAACTCGACCGTCCGGAAATCTTCTGGCGAGCGATGATGGCTCCACACCTTGGGCAAGGCTCCCCCAGACGCCCGTATACGGCGAATGTATTGGGCCCGCCTTGATTCACGTATTCAATTTCATCAGCCGCATCGAACTCGATGACTTCGCTGAAGAAATCCGACAGCCCCGACGCAAGGTCGTCCCATTGACCTTGAGTCAATTGGGTCGCCAAAATATCCGGGGCCAGGTGAAGACGCCAAAAGACTTCCGAGACCGCAATATTGCCGACTCCGGCGATCACGGATTGATCCATCAACGCAGATTTCAGGATTCGCTTTCCTGCCCGGTCTCTTAGCTCGACCCCGGTGATATCAAAGGGCTCCGGACCCATGTTGGCAATGGGCTGGTAATTCTCGAATTCCTCTGCACTAAAAACGTCGATATGTCCGAGGCGACGGGCGTCCTTGAAGGAAAGCCAACCGTCGTTAACCTGCCACGCCACCCGCATGAAACGCGCATCGGGAGAGGCCTCGAGCGTAATTTTCCCGGTCATACGAAAATGAAAAACGATGACATTTTTGTTGTCGAAGGTCACAAAAAGATATTTGCCCCGGCGCCCTGCTTTGACCGCCACTTGGGCCATCGTTGTTTCAAAACGGTCTTTCCCGGACGAAAAAACTTCGTCGTCCAAAATAACGACCTGTTTTGCCGATTGATTCACCCACCATTTTTCAAGATTTCGCCGAACGATTTCGACTTCACCGAGCTCAGGCATAAGTGCGCTCAGTCATTGACGTCGTCGCCGTCAAGGGTTCGAGTCATCCCACGGGACGTGCCGTAAAAGGTCTCGTCACTGAGATGTCCGCGAACCTCCCACAGCATGGGAAATGCCCGTTTGACGAGTGTACTTTCCAAATACTTCACCCCAGGGGAGCCGCCTGTTCCATGCTTGGTGCCAATCAGTCTTTCGACGACACGCACGTGATGAAAGCGCCACAACAAGAGGTTCTGGTCGTGATCCACCAACGCTTCAGCCAGCGAGTAGATGTGGAAATATTTCTCGGGGTTTTCGTAGATGCGACGCAACTCCAACATCGTGGCCGCCATCGCGTCGCCTTCGAGCACTGCGTCATCTTCGGGCACCGTCACCGTGAATCCCTTGCGATTGAGCATCTCAAAGAATTTCGTGCGAATGCTTGGACTTGCCAGGCGACCATCAAGTCGAGCCCTTTGCTTGGTGGTGAGTTCGATGCCCTTCATGACCCCACCGCGGCGAATACCCGTCACAAATTCGAGTTCACGAAATTGAATGGATTGAAATCCGCTGGCCGGATTCAGTGCGCTTCGAAACGAAAGAAAATCTCTGGGAGTCATGGTCTCAAGAATATGAATTTGCTGAACCAGAAGGCGCTCGATGACCAAAACGCGTTGAAGCAATCGAGTCGCCTCATACACGTCATTCATGTCGAGTCGTTCAGCCACGGCATCAAGTTCAAAAAGAATCTGCTTAAACCAAAGTTCGTACGCCTGATGGATCACGATAAAAAGAAGTTCATCGTGTGCGGGCGGTTTGGACTCCGTATTCTGCAGGTCCAAAAGGTCTTCTACTCGGAGATAAGAGTTATAACTCAACCTCTTCTGGGGTGAAGTATCCCAATCTATTTTATCTGACATCTCTCGTCTCCTGAGCACGTTTCAACCCGAATACCCCGCAAAGGTGCATCACTCAAGTGGTTCGCCGACGTTTTTTTTGTCAATTGGTTCACAAAACACGACTTTTCGTAATTGACACAATTTTGATAGAACATTATTCACGAAATAATGTGGGGGGTTTTTAATTGTGGACGACCTGCGAGAGTTAGCATGCCGACGAGTAAAGAATCTGTCATCAAATCGCTTATTGGAATCAAAAATCTTGGGGCAACCACCCTGGACACTGCGTACGACGAATTTGGTCTTCGCACACTCGATGATCTGATTGCTCTAGCCGAGTCCGGGAAACTGGCAACCATTAAAGGTGTCGGCCCCGTTCGGGCAAAGTCCGTCTTGGAATCAGCTCGTGCGATGAAGACCAATCCTCCAAAGCCGAAAGGTAAACGGGGCAGAAAACCAGGTTCGAAGAACAAGCCCAAGGGTGCGAAGGCAAAAACCGCGACCGCAGCCAAAACAGCTGTCGCGTCCGACGCCGTCCCTCCAATGGTGCGTCCTGGCGGCAAAAAAGACGCCGCTGTTGCCGCAACGCCAATCGTGAAACCAGTTCCGAAACCGCGTGGTCGGCCACGAAAAGAAGTGGTTGCTGCGGAAGCAACGGCTCCTCGCGCCACTCCAAAACCACGTGGACGGCCGAAAAAGGCCGATGTCGTCGCAAAAGCAGCGCCGCAGCCTAAAGCCATTCCGAAGAAGCGCGGCCGCCCCAAGAAGGTGGTCGAGACTCCAGCACCAGGTGCGGAGAAAAAACGCAACAAACCAGGTCCAAAGCCAGGTTCCAAACGAACTCCTGCAGCAGCGCCGAAGGCCGAGGCTCCACGCGCAGAAGCT
>JBFFMO010000681.1:0-3252 GCA_041554035.1 Allomicrovenator sp.
AGGGCGTGAACTTGTGGAATTATTGAACCAAACGACTCAAATCGGCTCATGAAAGAAATGGCTTATGGCGAGTTGAATCAGCCCCTTTATCGAGTTCATGCTGGACACACTTGCCGCATGCTTTGGTTCAGGCTGCATTGACCGACTAAGTAACCGACCAAGTAGCGGCGTTAATTCGCGTAGTCGGGAAACACGAAGTCAGCAGCAATAATCTAATGCAGGCATTCGGCTCAATTGCCGTGTCGGAAGGCAAGCCAGAATTCGGGTTTTCCTTCGGGCGTGGCTTTGGCAAGAATGGCGTCGCAGGCTGCTTGGTCGAACGCGATCGTCGCGAACATTTGGCCTTGATAAGGCCCCGCTTGGCCGACCGGATGTCCCAAGACGCCATCGTCTGTTTTGTCATTCTCCCACTGATCCGCGGACTCATTAATGCGAGCGAACTGGAAGTCCGAGGTCTCTTCGGAGCCTTGGCGAACGCCGTAAGCCAGCACCCCCGCCCCAAGGCCGCCTTGCGCACCCACGACCAGCTGCGCTGATCCTCGCCCAAGTGAGCCCCATGCGTTCGCTTCTTCGATTCGTGCCAAGAACTGCGCGGCGTCAAACGGACCAGACGCACCGCGGCCGCTGCCGAGCGGTAGGCCAACAATCACGGCGGCAGTTTCGTCCAAGGTTCCCGAGTCGCGCGCCGCGAGCCAAGCCTCAAACCCAGCCGGCAATTCGTTTAGACGGTCGACGATCTCCTGTGTCAGTTCGGCAACCGGGATTGCCCATCCGGCATACAGGCAGGCCCGTGGTTCTTCGATTTGGCAGTCTCGAGCGAAGGGCAAGTCCTTCAACAGGTCACCCGTGGATTGCATTTGGCCTGGCACCAAGCGTTGCTCGAGGCCCATCCGGAAGCTCGTCGCGGAGCCCCAGCCTGCGTAAGGTTCGCTCGGTTTGAGCATGTCGTCTAAACCCTTCAACGTGTCGCGCGCTTCTGCGCTCAAGTAGGTGACTTGCAGGAAGTCAGACAGTCGCGACATGGGTTTGGACAAATCATCGAATCGATCCGGCCAGCACAACGTGCCGTGCTTTTTAAGAAACGATTCGAAGGTGGTGCGCAGCTTTTTCCAATTCGAAGCCGACAAAATGCGAAAATCCAGCGATTCCCTCTCGGCCAGCGACGTGCCGTGTTCCGACGCGAATCCAGTCGGAGAGCACCGCACAAGCACGGCAGCGCTGCCAGTGCTGTCCTCGGAGGGGTACGCCGTGATCGACGTCGCGTGGGGTTCGAGTTGCTCCCGCACGGTCTGTCGCAGGTCGACCGGAATCTCACCGATCCACAATAATCCATCGCTTGTGATGGAACCGGCGAGGTCGTACAGATGTCGGCCCAAGGCAGTCTGCAATGCTTCGATTCCCCCCGATGCAAGCCAGCTCTTGGGATCCGCGAGTTTGACGTCGAAAGCGCACGTCACAACGTCATCGCTCAGGCCCCAGAGGTTGGTTGCGTCGGTACTCGTGAATCCCTTGGTCATGTGGCGGCTGCGACCAAGCAGTGAAAACACGATTTCCCGTCGACGCGCCGACAATGGGCTCGCCCGAAAACCGTGTGGTTTCAGGTCACTCCAAGCGGTCTGCCACATCGTCTTGGAGTACATGCCGTAGACTTTTTCCCCCAAAGTGCCAGGGCGAGTGGCGACGAAATGGTCCTCTGTCCGATAGGTCCCCTCACCGGACGCGATCAAGTCGGCGATGCGATGACAGGTTTCGTAGCCTTCGGGATTGGAATCGACCTCGATGTTCAAATCGGCGGGTGGCGTCCAGAACCGGTCCACGCGACATCGATGACCAAGTCGGTCTCTCGAGAACCATGCCACCGGATGAGGGCCGGCGGTCTGAAACGTCACGTGCGTTTTGTATTCCAGATCGACTTTCAAGGTGACGGCGGTAAGGCGCCCGTCGCGATGGGTAGCGGTCAACGATTCATGGTTGCCACGGTCCAGCCAAGTCAGCTTAAACGCCGTGGCATCCAACGTCACACCGGTCACGAGATTATTCGTTAACGTCACGCTGTTGCCTTGCGGCCCGGGTGCTTCGAACTTCGTCAGAAATCCATCTTCGTAGACGCGTCGTTCCAGTGTCACGCCCGAAACCGTGATTTCGAAAACGATCGTATTGCCTGCTTTCGCCATGCTGGGGCCGACGCGTTCATCTGTGCCGGGTAGGACAAAATACTCATTCAAGGTCTCGCCTTCGCCCTGCGTGACGAGGTGAAATGCGGGCTCTAGCGCGGCCTTCGTTTGGACCCACAAAATCTCCGGCGCGACGTAAAGTTCGGCGCTTGGGGTCTGACTCAGGCTCGCTTGGAGGTTGGCGTTGACCGCGAGGACCATCGGAAGAAGGTCCCCGGATTCCAGAAACCTGACACGGTCGGCCGCGTCCCCCGAAAACATTTTCCCGTGGGCATTGGGCAGGAAAAGTCGGGTTTGTGCACCTCCTTCGTACCGTTCGACCCAACCCATCACCGACCACTTTTGCTCGATTCGGCGCGACTCGATCCGAGCAGCGAACAGCGCGACTGCATCCGCCAACGAGTCGGCTTCGAGTGGTGTTTTGTAGACTTGTCGTCCCTCGGTCTCATTCAGAATGTACTCAACCACGTGAGGTTGGGTGGGGAACTCAATAAGCGTTGGGTTTTTTTCTGCGGCCACAAAATAGAAATTTCCGATCATTATTTATCCGCTTAGTTCAGGGTCAAGGATTCGCGGTTCCGTGCGTCCCGCGTCCTCGTTTGGCGGGAACGCTACACCATTTCAGAATTTGCGCTCAACAGGCATCCGCTCATGAAAGATTGGCTTACGACGAGCCGAATCAGTGGTGGGCAACGCCAAGTGACGGGCCTAAAACAGCAATTGGTGGTACACTCCACCAAAAAAACAACCACCACCCAACTCATAGAGCATCATGTCGAATCCAGTTATCGCACAGAAGACCCCCTACGCCGTCGAACTCGAAAAAGGGAAGAAGTACGCTTGGTGTGCGTGCGGGAAGTCAGCTAGCCAGCCGTTCTGCGACGGTTCACACAGAGGAAGCGATTTCACGCCGGTGATCTTCACCGCCGACGAGACCAAAACCGCCTACTTGTGTGGCTGCAAGCACACGGGCGACAAGCCGTTTTGCGACGGGAGCCATAACCAATTTTCTGCGGACGACGTCGGCAAGCCCGGCCCCGACACACAAACAAAGGCCGGTCAGGCGCCGGACGCGGTG
>JBFFMO010000682.1:0-3251 GCA_041554035.1 Allomicrovenator sp.
GAAACGGCGAGCCTCTACATTGATTTGGTCTTAACGAAGGCCTCGGAAACGTGGAGGAAACTCATGGAGGAAAAAGTGACCACCGGCCCCTATTTGAGCGATTTCATGAATCGACTCTACCAACGGTCGCGCGACGACATGGCAAAAAGCCTAGAACAAGGCCTGGAACAAGGCCTAGAACAAGGCCGCGAGGAAGGCCGCGAGGCGCTCAGGACGGTGATTCGACAGGTCTTCACTACGCGTGGGTTCGAACTGGATTCCGAGAATGAAGCCCGACTGAATGCGTGCCATGATACAGATCTTCTCAGCCAATGGCATGTCCGTGCCTTGACGGCTGCATCTGTCGACGATGTATTCGCCATTGAATGAACAACAGACGCCAAAGAATGCAGGCCATAGGGTCAGCGGACCAATCACAGTGCAGGCCATAGGGCCTGCGGACCAATCACAGGCGGGCAGGATGCCCGCGGACCAAGTCACAGATGCGCCCCCTGCAACCCGACTACCTGAAACCCGACACCTACGATGCCCGCGTACCAATCACAGGCGGGCAGGATGCCCGCGGACCAGTCACAACGCCTGCGCCCCCTGAAACCCGACTACCTGAAACCCGAGACCCAGCTCCCAATCCCAATCCTAGCCAACGACCACCCAATCCAGCTGAGCGTCGTGCCGCAAGGCCAACCTCGATTCTTCGCGGACCGTGATCGCCAGGCAACATTCCTCGAAATCCGCGTAATGAAACCGGGACGACTTGATGTCGGTGGGGGGTGAAAAATCGCCGGAATCTAGATTAAACTCGAAAGAACGGGTTGGGGTTCGAAGGCCCGTCCCCATCAGCTTCAGGAACGCCTCCTTAAGCGTCCAGATGCGAAAGAACGCCCGCTTGGGGTCCGACTGTCGTCCAACCCACTCGGTCTCCGCTGCCGTGAAATGGCGAGGCATCAGCAGGTTGATGTTGGTATTTCGAGTAGTTGTTTCGACGTCCAGACCGAGCTCGTTTTCGCCAAGGGCGACGGCCACCAAAGTCAGGACATGCGAAATATTAAAATGGATGGCGGGATGAGTTGGTTTTTCAGGGCTGAAATCGACGTCGTTGTAACTCAGGCCGCGCGCCTCCAACGCCTGACGAAGCAGAGTTCGGCCCGTGTAGAATTGAGCGGCAGCGCCCTGATGTTTAAGGCGACTCAGCCGCTCACGATCGGACGGCTGCAACCAGTCGATATCGCCCGGCTCGCCGTTTGGCCCACGGACCTCGCGGGTCATCCAGAGTTCGATTTCGGAATTCAGGCTTCCATCTCCGGCACACCACTGCGAACAAGTCCGCCGTCCACACCAAACTCGGGGAGGATGATGTCCATCGACTTCAGGCATTGCCACAAAACGCGCGAGGTGTTGCCACCGACCTGACGAATATGTCGGTCGCCCACGATGCTGCCGCCGCCTTTGCCGGCCACCAGAATCGGGTATTCGTTGATCGAATGGCGCTGACCTGACGAAAGGTCCGAACTCGCCAAAATCACCGAGTTATCCAGAAGATTTCCGTCGCCTTCAGCCGTGTTTTTCAGGGCGTTCAGCAGGTACGCAAATTCTTCCATAATAAAGGTCACAATTTGGTGCACCTTAGGTTGGTCGCCGGCTTCGTCATGCGTTAATTGATGGAAACTATTTGTTGGATCAATTCCCCAGAACAGAGTTCCAGAAACACTTCCATTAAATAGATTCGACCAAACACGCGTCACGTCGCAGGCCATCCCGAGGGCCAACAAATCCGATAATGCACGTGAGCGCTGACGTTGTTTGTCCGCGGTATCGTCCCCGATTTCACCCGGGTCGCCAGGAACCATGCAGGCTGACGGGGGTGGCGGAGCGGTCTCGATTTGCAGCAGACGACTTTGCAATCCGCGAACGCCCTCGAGGTGCTGTTCCAAACGAATTCGGTCTGTTGCACCAAGTTTTTTGTTCAGACGATTCATGTCGTCTTTGACGGCATCCAGAATATTTCGACGAAGCTTTAGGCGCGGATCCACGATGGGATTTCCAGGCTCCATAAAACCGGCGCCAAATAGTTTTTCGAAAACGGCGTGTGGGCTGTAATCGGGTGGGTTTCCGCTGTCTGGTCCGTTATGCGAAAGATAGCGCAAGGTCGTGCCTTCGCTGGTCGATACACGACGGTCGACGCCAAATTCCAGCGACTTGTAGCGCGTGTTGGCCGCAAGCTCGTTGGCAACAACCTGATCGATCGATGGCTGGCTGAACGTCGAGGCGTAACCAGCGTTGCCGGGGTCTTGCGGAATAAGCGGAGCGCCCGACAAGATGCCCACGGCACCAGCATGGTGACCTCGTGGATTTCCGGTTTTAATTTCAAAGCCAGAAAGCACGGTCAGGTATTCTTTGAGACCCGCTGCCACCAAGGGCTGCAACTCGTCGCTTGGCGCCCAGTTTGCGCCTTCTCCCGTTGGAACCCAACGCGTCGGCACAACACCGTTGCCCCAGAAAAACACACCAAATCGTTTTGGAAGTGCGGTGCCATCGGCATGGGCCGTGCCGGACTGATTGAACATGGCTTCGAGGGGTGGCAGGCCGATGGTGGCCACAGCCCCGCCCACAGCGCCTCGCAGGAAATTACGACGATTTAAATTAAGCTTTTTCATTGTGCCTCCTCGTCGCTCACCCAGAGGAACGCTTCGCTTCCCACGATATCGAGCAGCATCTCTTTAAACACGTATCCAGAGGCCAGATATTTGGCTTCGATCTCCTGCACCAGCGGCTCGTCTGCCGGGCCCTCCACTCGCCCAACAACGTGACGATAGGAGCGCCGAACCATGCAATTCATCGCGTCAGGATCCTGGGCAAGCAAATCGGTGAAGCCGACCATATTGGTGAAGGTTTCGCCGTTATAATTGCCGGTGGAATCGATGGGCAGACCATTATCCTTGGTCCGATAGCGTCCGATGCCGTTGAAGTTCTCGAGCGAAAACCCAATCACATCTGTGAGTTGATGGCAGGCACCACACGAGGGCTCCGCAAAATAGCCTTCCAGGCGCTGGCGCAGAGTCTGTTCACCGGCGTTGGGGTCGGCCTCAGGCAAAATCGCGACAACGCTTGGCGGAGGCGGCGGCGGCGGGTCACAGAGCAACGCCGTCTTAATGAATTTTCCGCGGTAGGTCGGCGAGGTCGCTACGACGTGGGATTGGACGGTGAGAACGCTGGCGTGGCCAAGGACACCCTGTCGTTCCATATCCAGCGGC
>JBFFMO010000683.1:0-3249 GCA_041554035.1 Allomicrovenator sp.
CACTGCATCTGGCGGACTCAGATTGAGCGCATCGATGATGGTCTCGGCTTCATACTTTCCCAACCGCTGTTCGAATTCAGCCGACCGGTCCAAAGTGGCAGTCTTAAAAAGGAGGTCTCCGGCGTCGACGTGCAGGCTGGCTGCGGATTTCCAGTTCCTGGCCTTCCACCAAACCGGCTTGTCGCCACTATCCGAAACCAGAGTGGCCCGACGCGCAACTCCGCCAAGCGGATTGGCTTTGCAGCCACAATCGTCAACCTCGCCATGGGTATTTGCGGCGAAATAGACGCTCAGAACGCTGGCTTCATCGACCAATTCTTTGGGCGGTTCGCTGGGCTCACGTTCGAAACGTTGCTCGCCGTGGCGAACGGCTAGCCCCACGGCATTACTCAGGCCTCGAACCACAGCGTCCTCGGCGAGGGAGTGGACAAGGACGTCTTGGGGCCTCTCTGGGCGCGCGACTTCCGTTGCGACGGGTGGCGGCGTTTTGGATTCACACGCCGAAAAAACGGCGAAACACGTGGCCACGAGCACAAAAAGGGGCTTTCTACTGGCAGGAATCATCTTTTATCGTCTTGAGGCGGTCTCGAGCCTGACCCGAAAACTTGGATTTCGAATAGTCTTTGACCACGGTCTCGTAGAAGAGCTTGGCTTCTTTGCATCGCCCCATCTTGGCAAATGCATCGCCAGTGCGGAACGCGGCGTCACCGGCTCGGTCTGAGCGCTCATGGTTCTGCATTACTTT
Organism: Allomicrovenator sp.; assembly: GCA_041554035.1. Taxonomy (GTDB): domain Bacteria; phylum Myxococcota_A; class Bradymonadia; order Bradymonadales; family Bradymonadaceae; genus JBFFMO01. The sequence continues at coordinate 746 of JBFFMO010000683.1, forward strand.
TTGGTATTCTAGGGCAGCGCTCACCCATTGCCCCTGCGCGAAATACGTCTCACCATTATAAAAGATGGCGTCGGCAACGAGCTTATCCCGTGGGTACTTCGCGACGAAGGCCTCGAAGCCCTTTCGAGCCAGCCTGTAGTCTTTCGCTTCGAACTTATCTGCCGCAAAACGAAAGAGATCTTTGGCGGACTCGGGCATCGCTGTGCCGCCCCCGTCTGAAAAACGAATGTCGACGTCTTCCTTGAAGAGCTGCAAGTCCTGCTGCATCTTCTGGAGGCGGAAATCGCTCTCCTCCAACTGCCCACGTAAACGCTGCAACTCTTGTCGTAGGGTCTCGATCTCGAGGCCAAAATCGGCGTTATTGCGTTTGAGCAGGTCCGTCGCAGACTGAAGCACACCCTTGAGTTCGGTGACGTCAGCGCGAGCAGAATCGACCATCGTCGAGAGCTCGGCCTGCTTGGCGCCCATGTCCTGATTGATCGTGGCTTGCTGAAGTTTGAGTGCGTCGATGTCCTCCTGCATGGCGTTGCCGGTCCACATGGGAACACAACCCGTCATCAGAAGACATATCAGACCTATCGCAAGAACTTGTTTCATCGGCGTTCCAAAAACAGAAAACCCGTCGAAAAGACGGGCTCAGGAGACGAGGTTAAGGGCGACTCAGCGAATTGTAAATTCGGCGCGACGGTTACTGCGATGGCAGCTTTCCGGGCCCTCTTCGCCGCATTCTTTGATAAGGCGCTCTTCGCCGTAAGACAGCGTGTTGATGGCTTTCTTGTCGACACCGAGGGTTTGAAGGTATTTCGATGCGTTCATCGCACGGCGCTCACCCAATGCAATATTGTACTCAGAGGTTCCGCGCTCGTCGCAATGACCTGTGATGGTGATGTTCAACTGACGTGCTTTCACGCAATCCGCATTGGCTTGGAGTGTGCCACGTGAAGGTCCGTCGACACTTGCGTCGTCGTAGCCGAAATAAACGTTGGACAATGAACATTGGCCTGCTGCGACACAACGACCGCCGTCACACTCTTGTCCGTCGGCGCAGTCGGTATCCGCTGAGCACTCAGAAGGTGCGACACATACGCCGCCTTGGCAGTCTTTTCCGTCTCCGCATTCGTCCGCAGATTCACACTCGGCGCCGCAACGATTTCCGCGGCATTTCTGGTTACCTGGACATTGTGTGGTCGCGCTACAAAAGCCCGGAATGGCTTCACAAACACCGGCATTACACTCAAGCGATTCGTCACCACAGTCGGTGTTTTCGCGGCACTGTTGGCACAAACCGTTCACACACATGAGGCGACCGTCCACTTTGCCTTTCTCGGCACAGTGATCGTCGTTATCACACTTTGGATAATCGGGACCGCAGCCGCTGAGTAGGAGTACTGTCATCGAGGAAACCACCCACGTTATCATTCGGTTAAGTTGCATCGTTTGCTCCTACTCATCGCTTAAAAAAATTTACCAGCTCAGTTCGCGGCGAAGGTACAGGAGCACCCCGATCTTCGTCAAGCATCCCTCATTCACCTCCTTTGCCCTACCTTGCCCTACCTGAGCAAAACGCTTGCGTTCTTTGCCTCGGGTGGTCTAGAACCACCTGCCTTTCGCGACACACGGCGCTGTATGCCTATTGGAATCGACAAAACGCGGGCGAAGACCATCTCGGTATTGGCCGCGCCTATCGTCATCGCGATGTTCACTCAGACGTTCATAAACGTCGTGGACACAGTGTTTGTTGGGAAACTCGACCCAACCTATTCCATCCCCGGACAAGCTGCTCTTGGATTTTCGCTGCCCATTCTATGGAGCATCGGCGGATTCCTTGCGGCCATCGGTATTGGAACCCAGGCCATGACCGCTCGTCGGCTTGGCGCCAAGATGCCCAAAGAAGCGGGGGCAGTTCTCACGAACTCCTTGATCGTCGCGGCGTTCTCGTCCGTGATTTTCACGTGGCTGGGTTGGATGATCATCCCCTACCTTTTTCGATTCCTGACCTCGAACGAAAGCGTTGTGGCGTTGGGCGTGCCCTACGCGCGCTTTCGAATACTTGGCATTCTGCCGATGGTGATGACCACCAGTTATAAGGGTTTTTTCGACGGCCTTGGCAGTACCCGCGTCCACATGTACGCGGCGATCGCGATGAATCTCGCCAATATTGTGCTCAATTATGTCTTCATTTTCGGGGCTGGCCCGATCCCGGCGTATTACGTCACGGGTGCGGCGATCGCGAGTGTCATCTCGGTCTTTGTAGGCCTTGGCGTCATGATCATTTGGTCGTTGCGCGGCAAATACCGAAAACCGCACCGTTATTACCAACCCAAGAATATTCGCTGGGCCCAGATGTGGGAGATCATCAAGCTGAGCGTACCCAGTGGTGCAGCGCAGCTCTTTGTGATGGTCGGCGTTTTGATGTTTCTCAAGATCATCGGCATTTTGGATGAACGCGCCGTGCTTGCAGCTCTTGAGCCCTCTCCGCTTCATGCATCGGGCGCATGGACACA
>JBFFMO010000684.1:0-3249 GCA_041554035.1 Allomicrovenator sp.
ATAAGGAATCATTGCTGCTACAAATCGCAGGTCATCGGCGTAGGGCAACACCTGTGGATCAGGGCTGAGAGCGCCGTAAGCAGCCATGAAGTTCTTTGCGCGGGCACGAAACACAAACCACTCATCCTCGCCCTTGAACGCCTCCACAGCCGCGATGATGTCGGCCTTGTCATCGCCAGTCCGCTCGATGCGTATGACTGCCATGACCTCGTGGTGGGCTTTACGCAACTCGTCGCGCAGTACATCAAGGTCTTGCATCGCATGCTGGATGTCTTCTTTACGATAGGCCGACAGCGCCTCGTTAAGCGACTTCGAGACCCCAATATAGTCGACGATGAGCCCATGCGGCTTTTTCTCGTAAACTCGGTTTGTGCGCGCAATCGCCTGCACTAGGTTTTGGTCGGTTAAGGGGCTGTCCAGGTACATAGTTTGTTCAACGGGCGCGTCAAAGCCTGTCAGGTATTTGTTGCAGACGATCAGAAACTTCAGTGGATGTTTGGGGTCCGTGAAGTTGCGAATGACCTGCTTCTCGGCTTCTTCGTCCAGATGAAAGGGCACCAATTCGGGATGTTTCTGTGAGTCATGCTGGCCCGCCGAAAACACAGGAACCGACATCTGGTGTGCAATCTCATCCGCGCTTAAATCGTCAAAGGCATCGACATCGATGCAGAAGAGCCTCGCCCATCGATCGAGGTCTTCGCCTTTCTTGACGAGCTTGCGAACAAATTTGGTGATGTGTTTGTCGAGTGCGTGTTTGTAGAGCACGCACGCAGGGCGGTCGATTGCCACCACCTGCGCCTTATAACCATCAGGCAGCACGTGCGCGCTGAAATGCGTCCAGATGTCGAACCCGTTCAGGCTCACGCGTTCAGGAAAGCGGGCGAGGTCGGTCTTTGTGACTCCACGACGTTTTAGGTCCTCAATGACGGCATCGTCCTCTTCGGCAAACCACTGGTCGAACAAGACGTCGATCTCTTTGCCTTCCAAGTGCCATTCGGTCATGCGGCTTTCGTAGTAGATGGGCACCGTCGCGCCATCCCTCACCGCATCGTCGATGCCATATTTGTCCAAGTAGTTTTCATTGGGCTCGCCGAAATTCTGGAAGGTGTCGACATCGCCTTTTTTTACAGGTGTGCCGGTGAATCCAAAGAACGTGGCGTTCGGCAAGGTGGCGCGTAAGTAGGCGCCAAGGTCTTTCTCTTGGGTGCGGTGGCACTCGTCGACGAGCACAATCCAGTTTTCACTGCCTGGAACGGCGAGGCCAGCGAGGTTGTCCAGACGCTCCTGAACCGAATCACCGTCAAGCTTTATGTAGAACTTGTGAATGGTCCCCATCACGGTGTGGCCAAACCCGCCTCTGGCAATCATAGCGCGCAGATGCTGGATGGAATTGGCTTGTTCCGGGTTGGCGAGGCCACAGGCCCGAAAGGTATTGGCAATCTGTCGGTCAAGGTCCTTTCGGTCCGTGATGACCAAGATGTTCGGATTGGGAAGCGTCGGAGATTCGACGCCACGATGATACTTCAGTTTGAGGGTCGCAAAAGCCATCGTAAGCGACTTGCCTGAACCCTGCGTGTGCCACACAAGACCTTTGCGACCGGTGCCAGCGTTGATGCGGTCGACCATCTTGTTGACGGCACGAAGTTGCTGATACCGACACACTTTCTTGATCGTCTTGCCGCTCTTTTCGTCGACTTCAAAGACAATGAAATGGGCGAGGATATCGAGCAGCCGTGACGGTTCCAAAAGGGCGTAGAGACCAAGCTCGGTCGGTGTGTGGAAGTCCGCTTCGAGCTTTGGCCATGGGTCGCGCCAACGAAACCAAAACTCCTTTGGCGCCCCGGTTGCGCCGTACATGAATGTGAGGTCATTCGTCGCGATGTTGAACAGGTTTGAGTGGAAGAGCCGTGGGATTTCCTTTTCGGCGCTCCGCACTTGATGGATGGCGTCCCATGCGTTCTGTGAAGCGTTGAGTGGGCTCTTGGCCTCAATCACAACAAGCGGGATGCCGTTCACGTAGATCACTACATCAGGAATACGGTTGGTCGCACCCGAGACTTTAAGCTGATTCGTGACGCAGAACTGATTATTGGCAAGGTTATCGAAGTCGATGAGGTTTATCGTTCGATGGGTTTCGTCGCCTGGCACTTTTTTCGACAATTTACCACGCAAAGCCGCGAGCCATTTCTCGTTGTCTTCCAACCCAAGTAGTTCGTTGTAAATCGACTGGGCGCTCATAGCATCGACGTCGTTGATGCGCTGGATGGCGTTCATCAGGTGTGGTTTGAAGAGCACGAAGTTCTGTGCTGGCCGCAGCATTGGATGCTCGTCACAATGCACAAATTCGTAACCGAGTTTTTGCAGAAACTCGATGATAGGCTTTTCGACGAGTTTAAACTCACTCACCGCTGACGCCAGTTTTGGGAGGAGCCAGTGTGAACCGAGGATCTAGTGAAGCGTTTCCCCTAAATTCCAGTGGTAGATGTCCATCAACGATTTTGGGGAACTGCTTGATAAGCTCGTTGAGTTCACTTCCAATTTCCTCTGATGCATAAACTTGGAACTCACAATTTGCCGCCTGCTGATGGTTGTAAAAGTCCACCGCTATTTCAGAAAGTTCAAATGTTCGTACCGGAATCCCATCGGATGACTCCGGAGTGAGTATCACCATGTGATGCGGATCAATCGGAAAGAAGACTGTTGGTTTTCCCGCGACCAATCCGTTTCCGCGACCCTCGGTGAAAATAGCGACCACAGGATGGTCGGACGTCCAGAACTTTGAGCCATCTGGAGTGCGCGCAACTGTTAGATGATGATTGTACCAATACTCTAAGACTTCAAAACTGCGGTGTGGATCCGCAAGACAGAGAAGAAAGTAGTCGTGTGCTTCTTCGACATCATAACTCAAGCGGATGAATCGATCTCTAAATGTTGGCGTGCGAAACATCTGCAAGGCGATCAGCCAGATCAATTGTGCTTTCACCTCATCCGTAATCAACTGCGCATAAGGACGTTTACGCTTCAGTCTGCTGTGCGTGCCGCGAAGCAATTTGTCCAATACGCTGGGAAGGTCAGATTCCCACCTACTTAAAATTCGCTCCACAGTGTTGGTTTCCAAACTGTCCGATTCATACAACCATCGTTGTGACGCTATGTTCTTGGGAGATGTCTGGAATTGATTACCTCGACGGAGATCAAACACTGAAAGATTGCCTTTTTCGTCACAAAACCGTTCTAGATAACACTGCG
>JBFFMO010000685.1:0-3248 GCA_041554035.1 Allomicrovenator sp.
GGGATTGTTGCGGCACAGGGCATGACCGCAGGAAACCATTCGGTGCGGGTGGGCAGACCGGCGATGAAACCATCACGATCGCTCGCCGCGGCGGACTGTTTCAGCAGGGTATTTGCCATTTCTTCGATCAGATCCTTGCCTACCCGTGCCATGGCCGCTTCGTCCTCGCGCGGTTTATCGATGTAAACGAGGCGAGCCGCGTACGACACAGCCACCAGAAAGAGTGCGATGGCGACGAATTGCCCTGTGGGCCGTTTAAAGAAGTTGATTAGCGCGCGCATAATGCTCTTTTGTGTTCGAGATGACCTCACCATCTATCCGATTCTTGGCTCCAGATGTCCAACCTCCGGGGGGAATCGCCTAAAATCACGGGTTTTTCGAGGCAGAGTGAATCGAAGTCGTCATACCTACGTTTAATGAACATTGAGGGCAGGGTTCTCATTTGTTACCTTGCGATTACTTGGGGCACATCCCATTGAGGAGAAGCACATGCATCGTTGGATTGGATTGGTCATTACGCTGGCGGCACTCGCCTCCGGCTCCGCGGTATTTGCCAAAGAGAAACCGAAGGCACCGCAGGCTGCGACTGCCCTCAATGAGATCCTTGGGGATATCAAATGGGGTGATTCCAAGGAGGAAGTGCTCAAAAAGATCAAAACACGCGAGATGGCCAAGCTTCGCGAGGATAAAAAAATCACCTCCGATGCGATTCTGATGCAGAAGGGCCGCAAGGAACTTCTCGATCGCCTGGCCGTGGCAGAAAAAAGCTACGCGCGCCTTGAAGGCACCGATACTGGCTACGAAGTTTCTGTGATTGCAGACGAATTTTCGCCGAATAACGGCGAGTCGTTCTTTCGCATGAAGGATAAAGTGGCCCAACGCTTCTATTTCTTTATCGACGGAAAGTTCTACAAACTGGCAGTGGCCTATAATGCGACTTATCTCCGAGGCGTCCCCTTTGAGTCATTCGTAGGGTCGTCGGTCAAGAAGTACGGTCGTCCGGCCGTGGCTGAATACGACACGATTCGCCAGAAAGAGCAGCTCTCGTTGGTCTCTTGGCAAGACCCTGAGACCACGCTCAACGTCAAAAACAAGAAAGAACTCTTTGACACCTACACGATGGTTTTCATCGACCGACAAATGGTGAAACGCCTCGAAGCCTCAAATCGTAAGTTCGGCGGCAATGATAAATCCGAGGAAGAAGTCTCGGCTGCAGTTCAAGCACTGACGCAGGAAGGCGACTATTCTTCGAACGCCAACGTCCTTGATGGACTTGTCGGTAACACCAAAGTCGATTTGAGCATGGGTCGTCCGCAGGATGATAAAGCTCCGAAGTACTCGGAGGAAGATGGCGGTGAAGTGGCGTCAGCTGCCGATGCAAAGAAGGCGAAAAAGGCCAAGAAAGCCAAAGCTAAGAAGAAAGCCAAGAAGAAGGTCGAGAAAGGACCTGATTTTGGCAATCTGAGCACCAAGGCCAGTGACGACCTGATTATTTACTGACGGGCGACATCTCTCTATAGTTCGGGCGCGGCACAGGCCGCGCTTTTTTTGTTTAAGGCCACTTATGTATCGAATCCTCTGGCTCATCACCCTCGCGACGTTAGTCGCGGCATGCGGTGAAGCCGATTCCGACTCCGCAGAAAGCCGACTTTTGAGACTGGATCCAGCCGAGGCACTGGATATCAGCACGATTGATCGAGGCGTCGGCATTCATTCGGGTGAAGCGATGGCGATTGCTTCGTATCAGCCGACCGTGTTTCCAAAGCTCGTCACAGCGCTTCCTCATGCAGTCATCACCGTGAATGCCTACGATGCTGCGGCCCAGGAACTCGGCGAGTACATCACGTTTCCGGCGCCTCAAGGGGTCGATAGTCGTGGGCCGGTCGTGTTCAAATCAACATCGGTGGCCTCTGGGCGGTTTGCGGCACGTGTGGACGATGCGTTTGAAGAGATCGCAGCTTTTGGCTCACAGGCGGGCGCTGACGATTTCACGTCGAGCACGATCGTCATCGATTTCTGGCGGCTGCGCAGAGACTGGCATGTCCGATGGGACGGCAAGCTTGAAGACCTCGCCAACACCGTGGGACGTGGTCAATATGGATTTTTCCGCACCGACTTTAGCGAAGAACTCCTTGACCAGATCGAGACCGCAGCCGAGACCCATAAACCGCGATATTTCATCGTCGGGGTCGAAATGGAGCGTTTTCTGGCGACCTCCGAAGGAGCCGGCCTCGCACCTCATGAATTCGCAAATTTCTTCGCGTTCTACCAAGAAGCTGTGGCCCGAGTTAAGTCGGTGTCTCCTTCCACCAAGGTCGGTTTCGGCATCGATTGGGACCGCTATTATAACCGGGTTTCTTTGAGCTATGCCCCAGACGACACCGACCGAGACGAAGCCGTGAAATTGGCTCTTCAGACGACGTTGGTTCCCCTGTGGAAGGCTTCCGACGTGATCGCGCTGTCCCTGTATCAGTCGCCGGGAGCACCGAGTGACCACTACCAGTTCCTTCGGCTCTTGCCTGAACTCTACGACATCAATTTGCCGATCATGTATCACTCTGTCGGGTCGGGGGTGACCTCGACCGTCAACTATCTGGACCAGAAGAATTTCATGGACGAGTTTGGCGAACGAAATGCCGGACTGAACGTGGAATTTATGGCGTGGCGGCGCGTTCTTAACTTCGAAGGTACGGACACCAATAATCAGGTGATCGCCGGAAGATGCCTTGCGTTGACTCAAGAGTCTCGCGGACTCGAAATGCCTCTCACCAACTGCTACGACGGTTTGTTCACAAGTGTGTTTAGTGAAAAAGAAGTATTCAGCCTCTTCCAAGACCTTCCTTAATCTGGCCTCCTTCGCGCTGAGCGTCGGTCTGGTGCTCCTGTCGACGCCCGTTTGGGCGAGCGACGGAGTGGGATCTGTGGACCGACTCCCATTTTTGTCGCTCGCACTGTGCATCACGCTTATTGGCATGGTCGTGGCGCAGGTGCACAAGGCTTGGTGGGAGCTCAGCGCTCTCCTCAAGCCTCTTAGGGTTTTGGGTGCTGCCATCGCGTCTGTGGGTGTGTTCATGGTCGCTTTCGGTGCTACCGAAGCCCCACCCACGGCAGGCGAGTTGCCATGGCTAAACTCATGGCAGGAAGCCCTGACCAAAGCCGAAGCGTCCCAGAAAACGATCATGATCGATTTTCAGGCCGAGTGGTGTGCTGCGTGCCACGAACTCGAATCTGAAGTCTTCCACCAACCC